>NZ_JBFAKG010000150.1:0-15972 GCF_040655595.1 Saccharopolyspora sp. NPDC050389 | reverse complement strand
CGTCGGTATCCACGCCGGCTGGTCAACCCCGATCACCTGCACCAGCACATGATCCACTACCCGCCCAGACCCGCGATTACGGGACAACCTTTAGCGATCCAGCGACGAATCGACCGAAACGCGGCCTTGCGGCGATTGCGAGCCGGCCAACGCCCCCTCGCCTCGTGGATCGGCTATGTCCTTTGTGGTGGTTGAAATCGCGTGTTGCGCGTGTGGCGCGTGGCGCGGAGGAGGGGCGCGGACACAAGCAACTCCGCCCAAACAGTGTCGGCGGAACAATGACACCCCCAAGACCGGTGGCTCATGGTGGTCTGCAACACGCACGCGGCCGAAAGAACATGCGACGTTTGCGACACACGCCTGAAACCGACCTGGCGGCAGTACTGCCGCACGAACGGAGCTTTCCCAGATGAGTCAGGCACCCACCGAGGAATACCGCCGAACACTGAGCAGCCGACACATCAACATGATCGCCCTCGGCGGCGCGATCGGGGTCGGATTGTTCCTGGGCTCGGGCAAAGCCCTGCACCAGGTCGGCCCCGGCCTCATCGCCATCTACGCAATCGCCGGCCTGATGATCTTCTTCGTGATGCGGGCACTCGGCGAACTGCTGATGTACCGGCCGGTCAGCGGCTCCTTCGCCGAGTACGCCGGAGAGTTCGTCGGACCCTGGGCGAAGTTCGCCACCGGCTGGGGATACTGGCTGGTGTGGATCGTGACCGGCATGGCCGAGATCACCGCCGTCGGCAAGTACTTCCAGTTCTGGTTCCCCCACGTTCCACAATGGATCCCGGCGCTCATCGCGTTGTTCGTCCTCACCGGGGTGAACCTGATCGCGGTGAAGCTCTTCGGCGAGTTCGAATTCTGGTTCGCCCTCATCAAAGTACTGGCCATCATCGGACTGATCGTGCTGGCCGCGCTGATCCTGGTGTTCGGGTTCAGCAACCTCGGCGACACCGCGGCGGTGAGCAACATCTGGTCGCACGGCGGGCTCTTCCCCAACGGCCCGACCGCCGCGCTGCTGTCGTTCCAGATCGTCATGTTCGCCTTCGTCGGCGTCGAAATGGTCGGCCAGACCGCGAGCGAGAGCACGAACCCGCAGAAGGTGCTGCCGCGCGCGATCAACTCGGTCATGTGGCGAATCCTGATCTTCTACGTCGGAGCCCTCACCGCACTGACCGTGCTGGTGCCGTGGGACCGGTTCCCGGCCAGCGGCAGCCCATTCGTCCACGCCTTCAGCCTGATCGGCATCCCGGCCGCGGCCGGCGTGGTGAACTTCGTGGTGACCACCGCGGCACTGTCGTCCTGCAACAGCGGCATCTACTCCACCGGGCGAATGCTGCGCACCCTGTCCCAGGACGGGCAGGCACCGCGAAGCACCGGCCGCCTCAACGCCCGCGCCGTACCATCCCGCGCCATCGCGGTCACCTTCGTCGCGATGCTGCTCGGCGTCCTGATCAACTACCTGGCCCCCGAGGAAGCCTTCACCTACATCACCAGCGGTAGCACCGTCGGCGCCATCTTCACCTGGGGCATGATCATCATCGCCCACCTCGCGTTCCGCCGGAAAGTAGCCGCCGGCACGATCCCGGCAGGAAAGTTCCGGATGCCCTTCGCCCCCTACTCCAACTACCTCGTACTCGCCTTCCTCGCACTGGTCGTGGTGCTGCTGGCGTTCGACCCCGACACCCGGATCGCCCTGTACCTCACACCAGTCCTAGCCACCGCAGGCACCATCGGCTACCTCGCGGTGCGCAACCGCCGACCGGTCACCCAGACGAACGCTCCCGCCGAGCAAACCCAGCCCTAACAGCAAATCGCGACTGGCGCGTGCGCTGGCCCCCCGTCCCAGCGCACGCACCAGCGACAGCTCCCTACTTCAGGCGCGATTTCCGAGCGTCCCAGCCCGATGCGATGGTCCACTTTAGATCGGAACGAACTTGGAACCTCTAGCACCTGATGCCCTGAGTGCGGAATCCTCTTCGAGACCGGCTCGCGTACCGGCTGCGCAGGGCCGCCGGACCTACCGCGCCGACCTGCGAATCGACGTCGAGGCGATCCGCCACAACGTCGCCGTGCTGTCCGGGCACGCGCAACGTTCGGGGGCGCGAACGATGGCAGTCGTGAAGTCCGACGGCTACGGACATGGCGCGGTGACAGTCGCCCGTGCCGCACTGAAATCCGGCGCCGACTGGCTCGGCGTGGCCTCCCCGTGCGAGGCGCTGCAGTTGCGCGCGGCCGGTATCACTTCGCCGCTGTTGTGCTGGCTATACGCACACGACGAAGACTTCACGCCAGCAGTGGAAGCCGACGTGCAGCTATCGGCATCCTCGGTGGCGGACTTGCGCGCTATCACCGCTGCGGCACGCAACACGGGACGGACGGCCGCGGTACACCTCAAGATCGACACCGGGTTGAACCGGAACGGCTGCTCCGAACACCTGTGGCCCGCACTCGTCGAGGCGGCGGCGAAGGCGCAGTCCGATGGCCTGCTGGAAGTCGTCGCGGTCTGGTCCCACCTGGCGTGCGCCGATGACCCCGGCCATGCCTCGATCGACGCTCAGGCAGGGGCGTTCCGCCGGGCGTACGACCTGGCGGTGAACGCGGGATTGAGCCCGATGCGGCACATCGCGAACTCGGCGGCGTTGCTGACCCGCCCTGACCTGCACTTCGACCTGGTCCGCCCGGGGATCGCCATCTACGGGCTGGATCCGGTGCCTGAGCACGGCGATCACGGACTACGCCCCGCCATGACCTTCAGGTCATCAGTCGCGTTGACCAAGCGGGTCGCCGCAGGTGAGGGCGTGTCGTACGGGCACGCGTGGGTTGCTGAGCGCCCGTCGAACCTGGCGCTCGTGCCGGTCGGATACGCCGACGGAGTACCGCGGGCATTGTCCGGGCAGATGTCGGTGTGGCTCCGCGGGCGGCGTCGCCCCGTGGTCGGACGGGTGTGCATGGACCAGCTCGTGGTGTTCTGCGGTGACGACACCGTCGCAGAAGGCGATGAAGCGGTGCTGTTCGGCCCCGGCGACCGAGGAGAACCCACCGCCGCCGAATGGGCCGAACAACTGGACACGATCCACTACGAAATCGTCACCAGCATGTACCGGCCCCGAGTAACCCGAACAGTCGTGGGCAACTGATTGAGTTGTCAGACGTAATCACCATCGTCAAGAGTCATTGCTGCCCGCAGGCCAGCAGCGGCGCTTTCAACCTGGAAGACCTCCTACGCCCAGGCTCCAGAAGGACAGGCCACGGGCAGCTTCAGGAGATTGTCGATGAAACCATCCCCGAAAATACCGCAGGTTCAGAAAATTTCGACGTCACCGATCGCTGGAATCATCTTCAACCTCGATGATGATGTTCTCATCAACTTCGGGAGTACCTGGGGAGAGATCTGGCATGTCCTCCTCACCCTGCGGGGACACCGTCGAGTACCCGACGATTCCGTAGAATTCCAGGGCTCCAGGCAATGGCTGGAGCGCCTTGCCGCACTGTCCAGAGGGCTGGACCCTACTGAGGTAGAGGAATGGTGCACGGACTACGCGATCAGAGCACTTGCCACTGGAAGCCTGTGCCCGCGCAGTGGCTCGACGGACCTCGTGTCCTTGGCCGCAGGTCGATTACCGGTTGCACTGGTGTCATCCGCACCAAGACGTTTCGTCGAGGCCGCGATATCGGCGTTCGAGTGGGGCCAATACTTCACAGCAACGGTACATGCAGATGAGATACCGGACGCCAGGCCCTGTCTCGACATGTATGCGCTCGCCGCGTCGCGACTCGGCGTCGATCCACAACATTGCCTCGCCGTCGAGAATTCCTGCAATCGAATTTCCATTGCCCAAGCAGCCAACATGGAGGTTCTCTCGATGCCCAAGTCAGCATACCCGCTGGAGCCAGATGGCCTGGTCACTCAACTCAGGACGCTACTCGCCACGGTCTCGGCGAAGTCGGGTTTCAGCTGGTGAGTAGTAGCGTGACGGGTCGGAATGAGTTCCAGGCGTGATGTCGGAGGGCTTGGGCGACGTCGGTGACGTCTTCAACGCCGCCAAGACCGCCGCGCTCGCCGTGACCATGCTGGACTGGAAGGTCGCGGGCCAGGCCTACGCCGCGGCCATGGTCGAGACGGCGGGTCGGCCGGTCGAGGAGCTGCACAGGCTGGGTTGCCGCTATTCCGCGGCACCCACGGGCCCACCCGCTCGCACCAGTTCGCGCTGTGTGCCCAGCGCTGGGGCGGTGGCCAGCATGCTGCGAAGCGGCTGCGCCGGGCGAACCTGCTGGCCTGCGGGATAGGTCTGCCCGACACCACGGTCGACGGAGACATGAACGGACTGCGCATCGGCACACCTGAGCTGATGCGACGGGGGAAGACGCCCACCGACATGCCCGAGCGGAAGCGGTTCACCGGCGTTCACTACACAATGGACCAAACCTGACGAGGCCGCCCCACGGATTGTCGCCGACCACCTCATCCCGCATCGCAGCACGGTGCGCGGGACGCCTGGGAAGGATTGGGCCGAGGCGATCTTCCATGCCACGACGTCTCACCACCACGGTGATGACGTGAAAGATCAAACCCAGAAAGGAGTGTGCAGGTGCCGAAACTTGTCGTTGGGGTGCCGAAGGAAATCAAGGACAACGAGAACCGGGTGTCAGTTCAGCCCGACGGCGTCGCCGAACTCGTCCACCACGGGCACGAAGTGCTGGTAGAGACGAACGCTGGCGCCGGTTCGCGATTCGCCGACGCGGAGTTCGCTGCGGCCGGAGCCACGATCCTGCCCAGCGCGGACGAGGTGTTCACCGGCGCCGACCTGATCGTGAAGGTCAAGGAGCCGGTCCCCGCCGAGTACCACCGCTTCCGCGAGGGCCAGCAGCTGTTCACCTACCTGCACTTGGCCGCGGACAAGCCGCTCACCGAGTTCCTGATCGAGCGCAAGATCGACTCCATCGCCTACGAGACGGTGCAAACCGCGGACCGGAAGCTGCCGCTGCTTACTCCGATGAGCGAGGTCGCTGGCCGAATGGCGGTGCAGGCTGCAGCGCATCACCTGGAGAGCCCGTCCGGTGGTGCCGGCCTGTTGCTCGGCGGTGTGCCCGGGACACCGGCGGCGAAGGTGCTGATCATCGGCGGCGGGGTGTCCGGCACTGAGGCGGCCAAGATCGCCGCCGGGATGCGGGCCATGGTGCGGGTGCTGGACACCAATCCCTCCCGGCTGGCCTACCTGGCCGACATCTTCGGAGGCAGGCTCGACCTGGTGGTACCCAACCGGGCCCGCCTGGCCGAATACGTCGCGGAGTCCGACGTGGTCATCGGCGCAGTGCTGGTACCAGGGGCCAAGGCACCCAAGCTGGTCACCCGGGACATGATCGCCAGGATGCGTCCCGGCAGTGTCGTGGTGGACATCGCCATCGATCAGGGTGGCTGCTTCGTGACCAGCCGCGCGACCACCCACTCCGACCCGACCTACGTGGTCGACGGGGTGATCCACTACTGCGTGGCCAACATCCCCGGCGCGGTAGCCCGCACCTCGACCCTGGCCCTGACGTCGGCGACCCTGCCCTACCTGATCAATGTCGCCAGCCAAGGCATCCGCACTGCGGCCCGTCAGGACGACGCGCTGGCCAAGGGCCTGAGCACGCTGGGCGGCGCCTTGGTGAACGAGTCGGTGGCGCAGGCACACAACCTCACCTACACCGACCCCGCCATCGTGCTCGCGGGCTGACCCCGACAAGGTGTGTGAACGGCACGTTCAAGCCGAAGAACTCCTTGAACGTGCCGTTCACACACGGCGCGCTCAGCACCTTGGGCGAGCTACTACGCGAGCAAGGCGGCACTCAACCATCTGACTCATACCGCGGCTGTCGAGTTCGCCCCGCATCACGTCCGCGTGAACGCGGTGCTGCCCGACCTGATGAAAGCACCGATGGTGTCGCATGTCGTGGGTCTGGCCGACGCCTATTCCAGCCAGGACGTCGAGGAGAGTGCCGGCGCCGGTGGGGCGCCGCCCGAACACCTCCACGTCACCCTCGGACGCCCCGAACCGGCCACTGATCAGGCCCATCAGCGTGCTCTTGCCCGCCCCGTTGGCCCCGACCAGCGTGACCAGCCGGTTCGCGGGCAGCGACAGCGAACAGTCCCGCAGCGCCCAACCGCGCGCCGATACCTCTTGCCCAGCCGGTGCGTCCGCACCGCCTGCAATTCCCCAGCCTCTCGCACGCCGCATCGCCCCCGAACTAATTAACTAGTGAAAGCCCTTAGCAGCCCACCTCGATCGGGCGAAAGGTGGAGGGCGCCTTTGAGCGGCCATGCGCCCAAAGGCGCCCTCCACCTCGAAAGATTCGCGTGCACGAGGGACGGGAGGGCGGATAGCGCGGCATCACCCGAATAGGGCGAACGTGCGGGAAGTGGTCATCCGGTCGGCCCTCGCTGGGCGCCCACTGGGCTCCGGGAGAATGCAGGCATGGTTGAGCAGAGCATCTGGATGCAGAAGGTCACCGCCGACCCCGGGCACTCCTCCTGGTACGTCGAACGCTTCCGGTCCATGGCTCGCGCCGGCGACGACCTCGCCGGGGAAGCCCGCCTCGTGGACGCCGTGGTGCCGCGCCACGCCCGCATCCTCGACGCCGGCTGCGGCCCCGGCCGAGTCGGCGGCCTGTTGGCCGAAGCCGGCCACGACGTCGTCGGCGTCGACGTCGACCCGGCCCTGATCGAGGCCGCCGAGCAAGACCACCCGGGGCCGCGCTGGATGGTTGGCGACCTAGCCGAACTCGACCTTCCCACCCGGGGCATCACCGCACCGTTCGACGCGATCGTCTGCGCCGGGAACGTGATGACCTTCCTCGCACCAACCACGCGCGGTGCCGTGCTGAAGCGGCTCCGTGCGCACCTCGCGCCGGGCGGCCGGGTCGCGATCGGCTTCGGTGCCGGCCGCGGCTACGAGTTCACCGACTTCTTCGAGGACGCGGCGGCAGCAGCACTCGAGCCCGACCTGCTGCTGTCCACTTGGGACCTGCGTCCGTTCACCGACGACTCGAGCTTCCTCGTAGCCCTCCTCCGCGGACGATGAGCGCCGGACCAAACCGACCACGCCCGCAGGAGAACGAGGCAGAGGGACCCATACGCCTATCCGAGCTGATGCCACAGCATGGACATCAGACCGAGCTGAACAGCGGAAACACCAATACCGAGCGCTACCGCGTCAAGGTAGTGAACAGCCGTTCTTGAAGGAGGCAGGCATCTCACCGGCACCCGAGCAGGCATCAGCGAAGATTGTTCACCGGACGCCTCAAGGCTCGATCGTCGGCACGAGTCGGGCGACATACACCGTGTTAGCTGATTTCCCGTCACCGTAGGGATTGTCGAACGTCACGACGTGTGCATCGACCGTCGCGAAGACCGTCTCGAGCGTCGCCATGAAGTCCTGGTCCGGTGGATCGTCCGACCACAGCGCGAACACGCCGCCCTGGTGGAGGTGCCGGGCGAGCTGCCGCAGGCCGTCTGCGGTGTAGAAACCAGCGTGACTCGAAGCGAGGAGGTGCTGCGGGGAGTGGTCGATATCGACGATGACAGCGTGGAAGCGGCGCTCCGGCGCGTCCGGGTCGAACCCGGCCGCTGAGTCGGCCATGGCGAAGAAGTCACCGTGCACCAACCGATTTCGCGGATCACCCGTCAAGCACGCGGCCAGCGGCAGCAGCCCGCGCTGGTGCCAGCCGATCACCTCGCCCAAGCCCTCGACAACGACTTGCGAGCGCACCCGGGGATCCTCGAGGACGGCTCGCGCGGTGTAGCCGAGTCCCAGGCCGCCGACCACGATGTCGAAACCGGTTCCGGGCAGCGCGGCCAGACCGAGCCGGGCGAGTTCGGTCTCGGCGACCGTGAACAGGCTCGACATCAGGTATTCGTCGTCGAGCTTGACCTCGTAAACGTCGACTTCGAGCAGTGGATCACGGCGACGGCGCAAGCTGATCGCACCGATCGGGGTCTCCTGCCAGTCGAGTTCCTCGAATCTCACGCCCAATGCGGCCACCCATTCCCAACGTTGAACCGGGAGAAAATAACACTTACGCCAATGCAATGTTGAGCTGGCCCAGCAGCCGTCATCCGCCGATCACCGCAGCTGCCCGATCGCGGAGCCGAGCACCATCGCTGCCGCCGCGTGGAAGCGCTCCAGAAGGCGACCGGCCCGAAGGAACCGCACTGGATCGACGGCGCCGTGCACGACGACCTCCACGACAAGGACGAGTACGTCACTCTCGCGGTCGCGAAACTGACCGACTTCTTCCGGCCCCACCTGGCCGAGCCCGAGTAGCACACCGCCGCCGAGGAAACCCGGCATTCCCGTTCTGGCTCACGGGGTGAACAGAGCGGCGCGTTCGGCAACGAATTCCTCGACCGTCTGCGCGGGTTCTCCCGTGATCAACTCGACGTCGTGGGTGGATCGATCGTAGCGGTTCTGACGGTGCAGAAGCGTCATGGTGGCGATGTGTTCCTGGGTGTGGGGCGGAAATCCCGCGCGCAAGAGGATCTGGTCAGCCCATTCGCCGAACGCCACGTCTACATAGGACACCTTCTTGCCCAGTGCGCGCGAGTATTCCGCGGCGACGCCGTTCATGTCCTGCGACCGGGGCCCGGTCAGCTCGTAGATCTTTCCGAGGTGTGGCGCCGGGTCGCGCAGAACGGCCGCGACGACCCGGGCGACGTCCCGTGCCGCGACGGGCGAGGTGCGGCCGGTGCCGAAGGGAAGCCGGATGGTTCCGCTGTCGGCGATGGATTGCGCGGCCAGCGTGGTGAACAGCGGGTTGTCCAGGAAGATCGTGGGCCGGACGTGCACGAGCGGAAGCCCGGACCAGTTGAGGACCTGTTCGGACAGCCAGTGCAGCCGTTGCTGGTGGGATTCCTCGGTGCTGGTCGCGGTCATCTGCGACACCGTCATCTGCGAGATGCCGACCAGAGCGTCGAGGGCACCGACCGCGCCGGCCACCGTGGCCACGGTCGTAGCCGCCTCCAGATAGCCGGGCGACACGCTCATGCTGAAGAACATCCGACGCGCACCGTCGATGGCGGTGGCCACGTCGGCGGGATGGGTGAGGTCACCCACGACCACCTGAGCGCCGAGGGCGCGCAGCGCCTCCGCGCGCTCGTCGTCGTGGCGCACCATCGCTCGCACGGGCAAATCGTGTTCGCGTAGTAGTTCGATGACGGTGCGACTGACTCCGCCAACGCCGCCCCCGGCGCCGGTGACGAGAACAAGTTCGCTGTGGGCCATTGCGGCGCCTTCTTACCGTCGGCGATGCCATCGCGGTCAGCCCAACACGGCCGGCCCGGATAACTGTCCCATGGATAGCACCAAGCCACCCAGAACGCCTCGGGGCTCGGATCTTCGGTGGCACGGGGTTTCACCGGTGGCGGGGTCACGCCGTGCGCCGAGGTTGCAGCGGACAGGGGCTGAATGTCTACTCGGGTAGTACTTTCATTCGCGGGCCGGGCAACGTCCCCTCTCCCCCGCCCCATGTCGTCGAGGAAGGCACCGCATGGGCACGATCACCACCGCAGACGGCACTGAGATCTACTACAAGGACTGGGGCAGCGGCCCGCCGATCGTGTTCAGCCACGGCTGGCCCCTGTCGGCCGACGACTGGGACGCGCAGATGCTGTTCTTCCTGCAGCACGGCTATCGGGTCATAGCCCACGACCGGCGCGGCCACGGGCGGTCCAGCCAGCCCGGCGACGGCCACGACATGGACCACTACGCCGACGACCTCGCAGCGTTGACCACGCACCTCGACCTGGCGGACGCCGTCCACGTCGGCCATTCCACCGGCGGTGGCGAGGTGGCCCGCTACCTGGGACGGCACGGCGAAAGCCGGGTGGCCAAAGCGGTGCTGATCAGCGCAGTGCCGCCGCTGATGGTGCAGACCAATGCCAATCCGGGCGGTCTTCCCAAAGAGGTGTTCGACGGACTCCAGGCGCAACTGGCGGCCAACCGCGCCCAGTTCTACCGCGAACTCCCGGAGGGCCCCTTCTACGGTTTCAACCGACCGGGCGTGGAATCCTCGGGGGCGATCATCCAGAACTGGTGGCGCCAGGGCATGATGGGCGGCGCGAAGGCGCACTACGACGGCATCGTCGCCTTCTCGCAGACCGATTTCACCGAAGACCTGAAGAAGATCACGGTGCCGGTGCTGGTGATGCACGGCGACGACGACCAGATCGTTCCCTATGCCAACGCCGGTCCGTTGTCCGCGAAGCTTCTGCGGAACGGGACGCTGAAGACCTACAAGGGTTTCCCGCACGGCATGCCCACCACCCAAGCCGAGACGATCAACGCCGACCTGCTGGCCTTCCTGAAAACATGACACCACCGCGAGCCGGTCCCTCGCGTCGACCCCGGCCAGCACAGGCCACTGGCCGGTTCAGCCGGTCACGGAGTGGTGCGTGGGAACCGGTGCGGGCGACGGCGCCAAGGGAACCTGAGTGCGGGCGGCTGCGGCGCTGAGAATGAGTTCCGCGATAGCCGCGGGGTGCGACACGATCGACAGGTGGCCCGAGTCGAGTTCCACTGTCGTTGCCCCCATACGCGCGGCGAGGAACCTCTCAAGTTCGGGCGCCGTGGTCCTGTCGTTCTTCGACACCGCGTACCAGGTAGGCCTGTGCCGCCACGCCGCGACGCTCGTCTTCGACGAGAACAGCGAACTCGATATTGGGCCCTGCACGGCGTAGAGGCCAAGCGCGCGACTCCTGGGCACGTCGCCGGCGAAATCGCGCAGGAACGCTTCCTTGCTCAACTGTTCGAAGTCGCCCGATTTGACGATCCCGGCATTCGCTGGCGGTGTCGGGAACCGTGCGGCGAGGGCTGCGTAGTCCTCGCCGGCGTCGGGTGCACGAGCGGCGACGTAAACCAGAGCGGTGACATTCGGGGCAAGTCCCGCCTCCGAGATGACCGTACCTGCCCAAGAATGAGCGGCCAGCACTGTCGGTCCATCCTGGACAGCGAGAGCACGCCGAGTCGCCGCGACATCGTCGGCCAGCGAGGTGAGCGGATTCTGCACCGACGTCACGTTCAGACCGGCCGCTTGCAGACGCTCGACCACATCCGACCACGACGAGCCATCCGCATACGCGCCGTGCACGAGCACGACATTGCGCACGCCAGTGGTACCCACCGAGGCTCGCGCTGACGAGAGGCCGGCCAGCGAAGCCGTTGCGAGCCCAGCAGCGAGCGCTTTTGAGAATGTTCGCCGACCGATCATCAGCACGTTTCCTCACTCGCTCGAGCCCGGCGTGGTTCCCGTCCCCCGGCGTTCGGTTCACGATCCAGTGCGTCGAAGCAACAGCTTCTCCATCCGGCCACAGCCGTTCGGTCTCATCGCCGGGTATGTCCACGGAGCGACGGCGCCGATGGACGACTCAGCGGACGAGAACGTAGCGCGTGAGCACTTGCACAGATAGTTGATCTAACCCGATCGGTTCGTGACTGCGGGGAGGGACACCGGATCAGAGACGGCGAAAATGCCCAGGGGAACTGGACTCCCCAGAGTTCAGGTTCGCCGCGCTCGCCGATTTCATCCGAGAGCCGATCGTCGAAGGCACCGGCGAAGGCCTAGCCACCGCCCGCGCTCGAGGACAACGCCTCGGACTCGATTGCGGAGCGGTCCGTGATCCATGCTCTCGACTGGGGTCCAGGTGCCGCAGCGCCAAATCGCGGCGTGCTCGTGGTCTACACGACGAGAGCCCTCGACGCGACGGTCACGGCAAATGGAGGCCGGACGGCTGGTGCTGGAGCGGATGGGGGTCACACCGGCAGATCTGCTCGGTGCCGCCGATCGTGGGACGCCTGCGCCGACGTTCGCCGAACGCACATCCCAAAGGTGCCGGCTTGTCCAGGTATCACCGCGAATACCTGGACCTCGTCGCTGCCGAACTCAACCAAAGGCGCCCGCAAAAGACTCTCCTGGAAAACGCCGGCCGAAGCCCTCGGTCCGCTACACAGCCCGGCATCACGACCGAGAGACACCATCCACAACCACGGCGGAGAACCAACGGCCGGCTGACCTGAAGCACGTGACGCAGGTGCCGCCCTAGGTGTGCCCGAACAGCACACCTAGGGCAGAAGACGACGGGCATCTCATCGCCCGGTGCGCGACGAGGCTCAGCTCGTCACGTCGCGGGGAGGATCTCGATGTACCCGTCGGTTCCGTTCACACGGATCCGCTGCCCATCCTGGATCAGCTGCGTGGCGTGTTCTACCCCGACGACGGCCGGCAGGCCGTATTCCCGTGCGATCACCGCGCCATGGGTCATCAGGCCCCCGACCTCCGTCACCAGGCCCGTGATCGCGACGAACAGGGGCGACCAGCTGGGGTCCGTGTGAGCCGTGACCAGGATGTCGCCCGGTTCGAGATCGGCCTCTGCCATGTCCAGGATGACTCGGGCTCGCCCTTCGATGGTCCCGGCAGAAACCGGCAGGCCGACCAGCGCACCGGTTGGCAGGTCGTCACGTCGGTACGCTCCGGCGACGGCCTCGCCATCCGACGTGAGCACCCGGGGTGGCGTGAGCGCTTGATATGACCTGAACGCGTCCTTGCGCCGGCGGATGAGCTCGTCATCGACCTGGTTCGTGTGCACGACGTCGTGAAGTTCCTGGAACGTCAGGAAGAAGATGTCTTCCTTCTCACGAAGCACGTCGGCCCGCACGAGGCGCTCGGCCTCGTCCAGCAAGGCCTGCTTGTACACGAAGTAGCGACTGACCATGCCGTACTTCGGGTACTCCCGGTACCCGATGAACGTCCGGACGCGATCGATCATCCGCTTGGTTTCTTCGGCCTTCCGCTCCCCGTCTGGCAGGGCTCGCAAGCGTTCCAGCAGTTCCTGTTCCTTCTTCCACGCCTCCTGCCGCCCTTGCTCGAAACGGCGCTCACCGGCGCCCGGCTCGAAGTTCTTGATGTTGGTGAGGAGCATGGGCAGGAGCGTGGTGGGGCGTTCGCTCCAACGCGGCCTCGTGATGTCGATCTCGCCGACACAGCGCATGCCGTACCTGTCGAGGTAGGCCCGGATGGCGTCTCGCGCTTCCTGCCCGCCCGCGAGCTTGGCCAGCTCGTCCAGGAAGCCCTCGTCCCCGACATCGTGCAGAAAGGCGACGACTTCTGGATGCGGGCGGATCACGTCCGCGACGTCGAGGAGCGACAGCCCCATCTCCGACGTGACGTTGTGGGGGACGGACTGCGTGAGCGTGTCGGCCGCGTTCTTCTCGCCCAGCCAATCCTGCAGTTGCTCGTTGAGCCACCACGTCGTTTGCATCGCCGCCATGATCACCTGATGGCTTTGCGGATCGAACAGGATCCGTCTCAGCTCCTGGATGTCCGCCAGGATGAAGTCGAGCAGCTCCGATCCGGACTTCGTCCGGATGTCGCGTTTCAACGCGGCAATGGAAGCCTCGCCGCGCCCGATCAGCTCGGTGACGAGGGCCGGATCGGTCTCGATCGTGGCTGGCGCGACGCCAGGGACCGGCTCGCCGGGATCCTCGTCCGGGAGCGACGGGATGAAGCCGTCGCGTTCGAGGATGGTCTGCAGCGCGTCCCCCATCAGCGGATCGGACTTCCCCGCGACCTCCAGGAGGCCGGCGCGGTTCGCGGGCGAGGCCAGGATCTGGGTGACGTCGACGAACAGACGCCCGCCGGCCTCGGCCATGGGCCGGGGGGTCGTCAGCTGCCACAAGGAGAGCCCCAGGGGCTTCATGGGGTCGGTCATCATCTGCTGATGACCGACGGAGACGTAGACGTGGTTCTCTCGGTCGCCGGTCTCGGGGATGGGGAACAGCGTGGTGATCGGCCGGCTCTGGACGACCTGGAAGCCGTCATCGATCAGGCACCATTCGATGTCCTGGGGGCAGCCGAAGTGCGCTTCGATCCGTCGGCCGAGCTGCACGAGCCGCACGACCTGCGTGTCCGTCAGCGCTGGCTGCTCCTGCCGCGCAGGGTCGATCGCCCGTTCCTGCGTCCCGCCGGCCGGCAGGGCGTGGATGGCAAGCTCCTTGGTCGCGACCGCCTTGGCGACGACCTCGCCGTTTCGCACCTTGTAGGCGTCCGCGTTCACCAGGCCGGAGACCAGGGCCTCGCCGAGGCCGAAGCCGGCCTCCACGGAGGCGACCTTCCGGTTGGACGTGACGGGGTCGGCCGTGAAGAGGACGCCGGCCGCCTGCGGGAAGACCATCTGCTGCACGACCACGGCCATGTGGATCTTCCGGTGGTCGAAGCCGTTCCGCAGGCGGTAGGTCACGGCCCGCTCGGTGAACAGCGAGGCCCAGCACCGGCTGACGTGCTGGAGGATCGCCGTCGGCCCCACGACGTTCAGGTACGTGTCCTGCTGGCCTGCGAAGGAGGCCGCCGGCAAGTCCTCCGCCGTCGCGCTCGATCGGACGGCGTAGGCGGCTCGCTCGCCGAGCCCGGCGAGTGCGCCGGTGATCGCCGCCGCCAGATCGTCAGGGAGGACGATCCCTTCGAGGGTCCGTCGGATCTCCGCGCTACGCGTGCGAATCGCCTCCCGGTCGTCCGGGTTCAGGCGCGACAGCCGATCCAGCCGATCGTCAATCGACGGCGCGTCCTCCATGATTCGCCGGAAGGCGTCCGTCGTCACGCAAAAGCCAGCCGGCACGCGGATGCCTTCGATCCGCGAAAGCTCTCCTAGGTGCGCGCCCTTGCCGCCAACGACTGCGACCTGCGTCTGGTCGATCTCCTGGAGACCGAGCACGTAGCTGCCCATCCGTTCACCTTCCCCGTCCGCCCAGTCGGGCCTGTCTCGCTCCTCGTTTGCACCGCTGGCCCTTGGGCCTGGGCTCGTTTGCCTGTGGTGGCAGCGTTCTTACCGACACCCCATTTCCGCAGGTTCTGGCTTCGGCTGGAGATTCTGCGACACGACCCGGGTCTTGCCGCAAGGCCCCTAGTAGGGCTTTGTTAGATCGTCATGGTGGTTTTTGGTGGCAGGTGGGGCATCGGCCTGTCCAGGTGGCCAGAAGTACCTGGAGTCCTTTGAGGATGGTGTAGAGGGTCAGGCCACCCCAGATGCTTTTGGGCTGGTCAGCCGGAGTTCGGTGAGGAACAGGTGTGCGGCGGAGGCGAGGGTGACGTGGCGGTGCCAGCCGGTGAAGGAGCGGCCTTCGAAGTGGGTGAGGCTGAGGCCGGTTTTCAACTCGCGGTAGTCGTGTTCGATCCGCCAGCGGATCTTGGCCAACCGAACCAAGGTCTTGATGGGGGTGTGTTCGTCCAGGTTGGACAGCCAGTAGTCGGTGGGTTCGGGCTCGTGGGGCGGCCACTCGGCCAGCAGCCAGCAGGCGGGCAGGCTGCCGTCGGCGGCGCGGGGGATATCGCGGTTGGCGGGCCGCACTCGCAGGGCGATGAAGCGGGAGTGCATCGTCGCGGTGGGGTTGCCGGCGGTTTTCTTGGTGCCGTGCCGCCAGACCACCCGCCGCAGGCTGGTCCGTCCGGCGGCCAGCACGAGATCGCGCAGCGTGGAGGGCTTGTCGGGGTAGCCCGCTGTGGGCGGGCGTCCCCGCCCGGAGTACGCCGGCGTCACCGGGACGGCCTGCCCGGGGTAGGCGCTGGTGGCGCCTTTCACCGCCAGCACATACGACAGATCGCGCCGGGCCAGCTCCAGCCGGAAGGTCGTGTTGTCTCCATAGCCGGCGTCGCCCACGGCCACCGGTGGCCTATGCCCCCACTCGGCGATCTCGTCGAGCATGTCCAGCGCCAGTTGCCATTTCGGCGGTGCCCGGCCTCGTCCGGGATAGCGCACCGGGCGCGCCGGGCGGCAATCCGTTCCGCCTCGGCACCAATCGCGCACTCATCGTCCCAGCTCTCCGGTAGAAACAGCCGCCAGTTCACCGCCGCCGAACAGGTGTCGGTGACCGCGTGCACGCTCACCGCGATCTGACAGTTGGTGACCTTGCCCGCCGTGCCGGTGTATTGCCGGGCCACGCC
>NZ_JBFAKG010000149.1:0-16500 GCF_040655595.1 Saccharopolyspora sp. NPDC050389 | reverse complement strand
GGTGAGGGACTCAGCTTGCACCGCCGCGGGTTCTCAGATGTCGTCTGGCGAGGACAGCCCCGAAGCCGCGTATTGGTCATACGTAAGTCGGGGATACCACAGACCAGACGGCAGCTGTAAATCCCGCAGGGGGGGCCGCCACCCGCGCCGCCACGCAAACCCATTCTGCAACCACCCCTAACGCCGGATGGCCGCTCGATCGCACGATCGGGGACATGTTGTCGTCCTGGCCCCGGTCAACCTGCTTTCCGTTACGGTGCTGGGAGGATCGGGCGGCGGGTGGTGCTGGTGCGGTTTGAGGTGTTGGGACCGGTACGGCTGGGCCGTGGTGGCGGTGCGGCGGTCGCGGTGCCGGGCGAGTTGCGTCGACGGCTGCTGGCGATGCTGTTGGCGCGAGCCAACAAGCCGGTCCCCGCGGACGCGCTGGTCCGGGCGCTGTGGCCGGAAGGAGCCGCCGCCGACCGGCGCAGCCGGCTCCAGCTCCAGGTCCACCGGCTGCGGGGCCTGCTGGATGATCCGGGGCGGTTGGGGTTCGGCCCGGACGGCTACTGGCTGCAGGTGTTGCCCGGTGAGCTGGATGCCGACCGGTTCGGCGCGTTGTTGGACGAAGCGGAGCGCGCCGACGATCCGCGGCGTGGCGCGGAAATAGTCCGCGAGTCGTTGGCGCTGTGGCGCGGCGAACCGTACCAGGGCGTGGACGTTCCGGAGCTGCTCGGCGAGGTGCAGCGGCTCGTCGAGCGCAGACTCGCGGCGCTCGAGGAGTTGTACACCGCCGAAATCCGTTGCGGTCGGCATGCCGCGATCGTCGGTGAGCTCGCCGACTTCGTCGGACGGCACCCGCTGCGGGAGCGGCTGCACGCGCTGCTGATGACGGCCTTGTACCGGGGCGGGCGGCAGGCCGACGCCTTGGCGGCTTACCGGGACGCGCGGAGGCTTCTGGTGGCGGAGCTCGGCATCGAGCCGGGACCGCAACTGCGATCGTTGGAAGCGACGATCCTGGCCGGACAGCCGCTGGAGCCGGATCCCGCGCCGGCCCGCGCCGATTCGACGCCGGTGAGTGCTCATCGGCAGCTTCCCGCCGATATCAGGGACTTCTGCGGCCGTCGGGAACAGCTGCGGGGTTTGCACGAGAAGTTGTCGCCGCCCGGAAGGCCGACGGCCGTGGTGATCCGGTCGATCGAAGGCATGGGCGGGGTGGGGAAGACGCGGCTGGCGCTGCACGCGGCGCACCGGTTGGTGGCCACCGGCCGGTACGCAGACGTCCAGCTGTACGTCGACTTGCACGGGCATGCGGACCAGCTGCCTGCGTACCCGGCGGCGGTGCTGGCGTCGTTCCTGCGGCTGCTGGGTGTGCCGGGAGACCAGATTCCGGACGGGTTGAACGAGCGGGCGGCGTTGTACCGCGACCGGCTTTTCGGCAGGAAAGCGCTGGTGTTGCTGGACAACGCCGCGAGCGAGGACCAGGTGCTCCCGCTGCTGCCGGCCGGCCCGGAAAACCTGGTGCTGATCACGAGCCGACGCGCGTTGGCGGTGGATGGATCCCGCGCGCTGGTGCTGGATGCGTTCACCCGCACCGAGGCGGAAGAGCTGCTCGTGCGGATGGTCGGCGAAGATCGGGTGCTCGCCGAGCCGGCGGCGGTCGAGCGGGTCGTCGAGCTGTGCGGGCGGCTGCCGCTGGCGATCGCGCTGGTCGCCCGCCGCATGCAGTCCCGTCCGCGGTGGTCGTTCGTGGAGCTGGCCGACCGGCTTTCCGAGCCCGGCAACCGGCTGGCGGAGATCGCGGCGGGAACCCGCCGGCTCCGGCTGGTGTTCGACCTGTCCTACCGCGCCCTCGCGGCCGACGAGCAGCGGGTGTTCCGGCTGCTGGGACTGCATCCGGGCGAGGACTTCACCGCCCATTCCGTCGCGGCGCTGGCGGACGTGACACCTGCGACCGCCCGGCGGATGCTCGACGGCCTGGCGGACGAGCACCTGGTGATCGCCACCGCCGGCGACCGCTACCGCCTGCACGACCTGATCGCCGCCTACGCTACCTCGGTCGTCGACCACGAGGACTCCGCCCACCAGCAGCGCGAGGCGACCCGGCGCGTCCTCGACTACTACCTCCACACCGCGGCGACGGCGATCCAGACCATCCAGCCTCGAAAGGTGCGGTTCCGGCTCACCGGCAGCGAACCCGCGCACGCCCCCGTCCTGGACACCCGCGAGCAGGCCGAGGCGTGGCTGCGAGCCGAACGCGCCTGCATCATCGCCGCGATCACCTGCGCCGCAGACGGAGGCCGGCCGACGCACGCCTGGCAACTCGCGCACGCGATGTGGAGCTTCTTCATGCTCGGCACCTACTACGAGGACTGGGCGGAGACCCATCGCATCGGCCTGGCCGCCGCCACCGCCGCCGGCGATCACCACGGCCAGGCGGTGATGCTCACCTGGCTAGGCGGCGCGTACACGCTTCAGGGCGGCTACGACGACGCGCGCGACCTCCTGGAGAAGTCGCTGGCCTTGCAGGAGGGCCACGACGACGATCTCAACATCATCACCCACTTCTGGCTCGGCCTGCTCTACCACCGCATCGGCCGATATCCCGAAGCCGTGCGCTACACGCAGCGATCGATGAGAATCGCCGCCGCTTTGTTCCCCCATCGCGAAATTCGGGCCGACCTCAGCACCCGGTACGTCATGGACGCGAACCGCGACTTCGAACAGGCGGTGGCCGATTACGCGCAGGCCAGGCAGAGCGGCGATCTCGCAGGTGAGGGCCGCTCGCTGGCCGATCTGTGCGACGCCTGCCGACGGCTCAACATGCTCCTCGACGCGCTCGACTGGGGCGAGCGGGCCGTGGCGATAGCCGGGGAATGCGGATCAGCGGCCCTCGAAGCCCACGCCAGGCGCAACCTCGGCGCCCTCTACGAGGAATTGGGACGCATCCGCGAGGCGCAAGCGCAACGAGCTCGCGCGCTCGCCCTCGAACAGCCGTCGACCTGATCACCCTGAGCACGAACGCGGCCCGAGGCACGCCATCCACCTGATCACGGCCGGGCTCACCGCGGTCTTGGGGTGTGCTCCGACTCACTGCCGCTCGCCGCGAAAGCGCGAGGAAAGCGCGGCTTGCCACGATCTTCGGATGAAGGCGGCCGAACCGAGCGGCGGTCGACGCGTGGCCGCACGCATGTCCGGCGCGGAAGCGCCTTTCACGAGGGGAGAATCACCATGCACAAGGGAAGATCATGAGCGCGGGTGCGGTCACGGCCGTCCTGGGAGCCGTGCTCGCGCTGGCACCGGTGAATCCTGCGCATGCCGCGGTCGTGAAGTGTTCTCGTACGGATGTGATCAGCACCTGGGAAGGCAGTTGCGATCGCACGCCCGACGACGACGACCCCGGTGGCGTTTCCGGATTCGCGACCTTGCAGTACGGCAAGAATCCCGGCTACTCCGCGACGGTCCAGTTCATCGCCAGGGACGAGATCATGTGGGCCACCAACCACATGAGCGAGAAGGTCTACTTCGAGCTGCAGTGGTGGGACGACTCCGGCAAGATCCATCGGGTCCTTCATTCACTGGAACCCGGCGAGAACCACAGCTGGAACCAGAACATCCGAGAGGGGCGGAAGGTGGCCATCTTCGTCAGCCACCTGCGCATCGGGACCGTCGCCATGGTCAATCTCAAAGCCTGAGACACTCCGCCGCTGCGGCGATCACTGCATCGCCGCGTTCGAAGTCCGCCACCAAGCGCGAGGAACAGGCCGGGCAAGCGCTGGCCGCGGAGTGATCGGTACTTCTGCCACGTCGGTTCCGCCGGAGGCGCACCTGTTCGGAGAACACTGGGGAACAAGGGGGGTTCAGGTTCGAATCCGGTCGTGCCGACGCAATTGGAGGCCCGTCGGTCAGCATGTGAGTGCTGATCGACGGGCCTTTCGCAGCCGTGCCTGTTCCCCCAGGTCGCCGCAACGTCTTGCGCGGTTTCAGCTTCGGGTGGTGAGCCTCTCCTGCCGCCACTCGACGGTCTTCGCGAGCGCTTCTCCGGCCGGAGTGGGCGCCTCTTCGAATGCTTCCGAGTAGGCGCTGGAGTCGATCACGAACGGCGAGTCGAACTGGTAGCGGCTCTCATGCAGCTCGTGAACTAGCCGAGGGCAGCAGGCCGACCGCGCGCAGCGCCTACCACGGCAAGGCGGACACGCGGGGCGTCGCGAGGCCGACGACCTTGACCCGCAGAGTCCTGGCGCACGGCCCCGTGCGCGGCGGCCGCTCGGCGCGCTGCTTCTACCGGGTGACTCGGCGTTGATCCGTTTTCGTGATCGAGACCGTCTATTCGGCCGATGGCGCCCGGGATACGCTTCCTGCACCGGAGCGTTCGTGGCGTTGGAGTGATGTGTGGTGGCGGTACCGCGGGAAGAGCTGGTTCAGGGGACCAGTGATGCCGTCCTGATCGACGCTGTGCGCGATGGGGACACCGATGCGTTCGGGGCGTTGTACGAACGGCACGTCGGCGCGGCTTACACGATGGCGCGGCAGGTCACCAAGTCGCAGGCCGAGGCCGACGACGTGGTGTCCGAGGCGTTCGCGAAGGTGCTCGGCTTGCTGCGGGACGGGCGCGGGCCGACGGACGCCTTCCGGGCCTACCTGCTGACCGCCGTGCGGCATGGCGCCTACGACCGGGCGAACAAGGCGAAGCGGGTGCAGGCCGTCGACGACTTCGAGACGGTGCCGAACATCGACATCAGCCAGCCGTTCCGCGACCCGGCCGTGGAGAACGAGGAGCGCTCGCTGATCTCGCAGGCGTTCAACCGGTTGCCGGAGCGGTGGCAGATGGTGCTCTGGCACGTGGAGATCGAAGGCGAATCGCCGTCGAAGGTCGCGCCGATGCTGGGCATGACGGCCAACGGCGTTTCGGCGCTCGCCTACCGGGCCCGCGAGGGCCTGAAGCAGCAGTACCTCCAGGTGCACCTGATGCGGATGGACGCCGAGGCCGTCGAGTGCCGGTCGGCGATCGACCGGCTCGGGTCGTGGACCCGCGAAGGCCTGTCGAAGCGGGAAACGTCGCAGGTCAACGAGCACTTGGGCAACTGCGACCGGTGCGCGGCGCTGGCGGCCGAGCTGATGGAGATCAACGGCGTGCTCAAGGCGTTCATCGCCCCCGTGGTGCTGGGCGGCACCGCGTCGGCCACCGGATACCTCGCCGTGTCGGGCGGTGGAGGCCTGGTCGGCGCCGGGGTGATCGGCGTGGTGCGGTCGAACCCGCGCAAGAGCCTGGCGATGGGCGGCGCGGTGCTGGCCGCGCTGGCGGCGTTGGGCATCGCGCTGGCAGCGAACCAGGCCGATCCGCCGCCGCTCGCCGCCGCGCCGGTCGACCCCGAATCACCGGCGCAGCAGCAGGGCCAGGCCATGACCCCGCCACCGGCGGCCCAACCCAACCCGGCTCCGCCGCCGGCCCCGCCGGCGCCTCCGGCGCCTGGGCAGCAGCCGGTGCCCGCGCCGCCGGTGGAAGAGGACACGCCGTTGCTGCCGCTGCCGCTGTTGCCGCCGGGTCAGCAGCACGTGGCCGACGTCGAAGCGGATATCCCGCTGCCGCTGCTGAATCGGAGCGTGGCGGTGGATCTCGACGTCGACCGGGACCGGGTCCAGCTGGATGCGGGCGTGACCCCCGGCTAGGCCCTTTCCGGCGAACGGCGGACCTCGTCGGGCGTGTGGCGCGCGTGCATCATGGTCGTATGAACGATCTTGGAGAGTCCCGGCTCGACGAGCCTCTGACCGCCGTAGATTCGGATGCGTTGCTGGCGCTGGCCGATGGTTACCACGCCCGCGCGGTGCGGCCGCTGGGCACCCGGCCGGTCGCTGGGCACCTGGTGAAGCCCTATGCGATCGAGGCCCCGGGGCGGAGTGTGACGGACGAGGGCCTGCAGGCCGCGCTGCGGGTCGCCGCAGATCACCTGGCATCGGCGCAGCTGCGAGGTTCGCTCGGGCTCGCCGTGCTGCTCGTCCATGCCGGTGGTGACGGTGACTACGTCCTCGTTCACACGTGGATCGAGGGGTACATGTCCGACCTCGCCGTCTTCGTCGGCCCGCCGGGCGATGCCGCGCAGCTCCGCCCCGGCCGGTCGGGCCTTGCTCCGTGCGTGTGGGAAGCGGCGGTCCTGGCTCACGAACGGGATGCCGTCATCCGCCACGTGCTGGCCGGCCGGGGTGCGCTCGACGAGCGCCTCGCGGCCTGGCGCGGCGATGTGCTGGAGGGTGAGGCCCGGTGACGGGCACCGGTTCGGCCAGGGTGCGCCGCGCACGCGTTGCCGATCTTCCTCATGTCGTCCAGTTGGTGTCCGAGCACGCCGAGTACGAGCGGGCAGCGCCCCCGCCGACCGACTTGGCGCGGCGGCTGGAGACGCTCCTGTTCGGTTCGGAGACTCCGCGATTGCGGTGCTTCGTCGCGGAGTTGGCCGACGGCGAGATCATCGGCTACGCCACATGCGCTCCGGAGTTGTCCACATGGGACGGAGCGGAGTACCTCCACATGGACTGCCTGTTCCTGCGCGATGGTCACCGGGGCCTGAAAGTCGGCCCCCTGCTGGTGGAGGCCGTGGTGGCCGAAGCACATGAGCTGGGCCTCGGGCAGGTCCAGTGGCAGACCCCGCCCTGGAACACGGATGCGATCAGGTTCTACGACCGGTTGGGTGCCCAGGCGAAGGAGAAGCTGCGGTTCCACCTGCCAGTCGGCTGAACTCCGCTCAGGCCGTGTCCCCGACACCGGCTGCCCAACCCAACCCGGCTCCGCCACCTGATCAGCAGCACGTTGCCGACGTCGAAGCGGATTCCCCCTGCCGCCCCGGCTAGTGGCAGCCGATCACGGTCCGGTCGGGATGAGTCCTCCGACGACGGGAATCAGCTTCTCGCCGGCGGGTGATGTCCAGTTCCGCGCGAGCTCGGCCAGGATCATGTTGGTCGAGGTGATTCCGGCTCCGGCGAGCTCCACCGGCGCAGCGCGACCTCGTCCGCCAGCTTGCTCGTGGAGCCGCCGGCGTCGGCGACGACCTGGACGCGGTAGCCCTCGTCGATGGCGGTCAAGGTGGGGTAGGCGGTGCAGACGTCGTTGGTGACGCCGGCGACGATCAGGTCGGGACGGCAGGCGGCGTGCCGGAGCGGTCGCTTCGGCGCGCAACCGCGTCGGGTGGTGGCAGGCGCACCTTCGGTGAGATGGGCGGCCGGTGCGCATCCGGCGGAATCCGCGTTGTTCACATTGGACGGTGGATGCCGGGCGAACGGCCGGTGCAGGGTCGTGCGCGTTTTGGAGCGCTATAGAGCCTGTTTGAGAGCTCGTTTGCGCAGTGGCGCATCCTCGTTGGCTGGTGTGGAGTGAACGACCTGTTCGCCTCGATAGGTGAGGTGAACGGTCCGTTCGCTTCATCCATCCAACGTCGGCGGGCACCAGCTGGTGTGGGGTGAACGGCCCGTTCGTCCCGATAGGCGAGGTGAACAGGCCGTTCGCTTCACCGCTTTGAAGGCACAAGCCGCCCTACCGCGACCCACACCACCACATCCAAAACAGGCTCTATAGCACTCCAAACCACTCACGATTTCGCTGGCGTGCGTCCATGATCGGCGTTGTCGGGGGTCGCAAGTATGTTCGTCGTGTCGCGTCGTTGGGGCGTGGAAGTCCGCTTGGTGCATTGGAGATGGTGTTGGAAGCTTGGGAGAGGTCGAGCACGGCGCGGGTGCTGCCACCCGCACGGCCGCGCAAGCTCGCCAAGGTCCCGTTCGTCGAGCTGGCGGACGGGCGCCTGCAGGGCGTGGTGTCCAGCGGCTCGGACATCGAGCGGGTCTACGTCTCGTCGGTCGCGGCCGGTAGCTACGCGTTCGCCTGCAGCACCAACAACAACCGGCCCTGCGGCGGCGCGCGCGGATCGTTCTGCAACCACATCCGGGCTTTGATCAACGAGGCGGTTCTGCAGTACGGCGCGGAGCGCGTCGCCCGCTACCTGAAGGTCGAGATCGCCGATGATGAGCCGAGCGCGCATGCCATCGCCGACGGCATGAGCAGCGCGCATCCGCCGCAGGGCGACAGCAAGGCCGCCGCGACCGTCTTCAGCCGGTTCCTGCGCCACCTGGCCTACCTGGAGCTCGCCCCGTCCACCGCGCCGCTTCCGGAGATGCAGTGGTTCCCGCCGACCAGGGCAGTGGCGTGATGCGCGCCGATCTGCTCGCCGAAACCATCGCCGGGCTCGACGAAGCCCTGGCGGCCGTGGACGCCTTCGACCAGGCCCTCATCGGTGGCCTGCTCCGCCCACAACCCGCCCAGGCCGCCGAACTGGCGGAACTCGCCGACGCCGTCGCGGGAACGCCGCTGGCCGCCGAGGTCGCCGAGGCGGCCGAGAAGGCGGCGGCCGGAGCCGCGAGCGAAGACCACTTCGCCGCCCTCGCCGCCGCCCGCACCGCGCTGCTCGGCTCCGTCCACGACGCACTGATGACCCGGGTGGAAGAGGCGACCGGCCGGACGCCCGGCGACGAGGCCGCCAGGGCGCCCGGCGAGCAGCGCGGGGCGAATCTGCTTGCCGCCGCCCGATCCTGGCTGTCCGATCTGGCGCGATCCGGTTGGCGGGGCATCGACCACGACGTGGTCTCCGCCTCGGCGCAGGTCGTCTCCGCGATGCTGCCGGACCCGGCTCTGCGCCGGTTGGCGGCGCTCCTCGACGGCTTCGCCGCCGAACTCGCGGCGTCCTGCCCGGGCACGGCGCTGGAACGCATCCCGGCGCGCCGCTGGGCCGACCTGTGGTCGCGCGCGATGCTGCTGACGCTGCCCGGGGCGGCCGACGCGCCGGAGGCCGGGACGGCCACCGGCCGGCTCCTGCCGCTGGGCGTGGACGTGCACGAGCACGCGACCGCCGTGCAGGCCCAGGTCCACGCGGTGTTCGAGCCCGCCGACGGCGCCGCGCCCCGCCTGGTGCGGGCCAGCGTGTCGGCGCCGAAGCCTGACAGCATCGTCGGAGCCGGCCTCTGGCAGCTGCTCCGGCCGCACATGTCGCTGCTGGCGGCCGTCAGCGAAGGCCGCTCGATGGATCTCGCCGACATGCCGATCACCGCCGAGGGCGACCTGATCTGGAGCGACGAGCACGCCCGCTCGGGCGAGCCCGCCGATGCCTTCGCCACCGCCCGCGTGGCCCTGCCTGCCGCGACGGCTCCGGCGACCGCGCCTCTGGATCGGCACCCGGCGCGCATCGCCGTGCCGGTCTTCCTGGAGGGCTACGCGGCCGAAATGGACGGCGACGCATTGACATTCGCCGTCGCCGGGTACCGACTGGCCGTCGACGCCGACCGCATTCCGGCCGCCGGGCCGCTCACTCCCGAAGCGGTCGCGGCGTCGAGCGCGTGCATCGGCCTGCTCCGCTGGGATTCGGGAACGTTCAGCGTGCAGCCGCTCGCCGTGGAAACCATCAAGCGGAAGAAGGCCGTCGCCGTCCACGCCGGGGGGTGGGCCGGTGGCACGACCGACAAGGCCGGCGTCAAGGCCGAGAAGGCCGCCACCGACGCCGCGGCGGTGTTGCGCGAACGTGCCGGAAGGCTGTTGCGGAAATGACCGAACGCGATCCCGAGGTCACCTCCCACGACAACCGCCGCCAGGTCCTGTACTGGCGGCTGCTCGCCCGGCTCTTCGACAACGAGGAGCAGGCGGCGCTGGAATCGGCGAGCGTCGCCGTCGTCGAGGACATCGGACTGCCGCCGGCGCTGCTGGATCCGCAGGTCTCCGTCGACTCGATCGTGCAGCGCCATCCCGACCTGGCCGCCGAGTTCGACGGGCTGATGACACCCGAGTCCACATCGGACGGTGACGGCGAGCGCGACCGGGCCGCCGAGGTGCGGCGCGCGGCGCTGGTGTCGAAGGTGCTGCTCAACGTCTTCAACTCCGGCAGCGGCACGGTCACCGCCGGGCAGCTGTCGTGCTGGCAGTCGGATGCGGGTTGGCTGGAGCGCGCGCTCGGCTGCAAGCCGGGGGAGCTGCGCAGCGGCCGCTCCGGAGGTTCCGGCTCCGGCAATGCGCCCGACCTCAGCCGGTTGATCCCGGAGATCGGCCCGGAACTCGGTGCCATCGAGGCCGACCTCGTCAAGCGGATGCACCTCCGCGAGGTGCTGGCCGATCCCGGGCTCGCCGCGCAGCTGACCCCGAGCATGTCGCTGATCGAGCAGTTGTTGCGGGACAAGAACAACCTGTCCGGCGTGGCGCTGGCCAACGCCAAGGCGCTGATCCGCCGTTTCGTCGACGAGGTCGCCGAGGTGCTGCGCACCCAGGTGGAGAAGGCCACCGTCGGCGCCGTGGACCGCTCGGTTCCGCCGAAGCGGGTGTTCCGGAACCTGGATCTCGACCGCACGATCTGGAAGAACCTCACCAACTGGAGCCCGGAGGAGGAGCGGCTGTACGTCGACCGCCTCTTCTACCGGCACACCGCCAGGAAGACGACGCCGCAGCGGCTGATCGTGGTCGTCGACCAGTCGGGCTCGATGGTCGACTCGATGGTGAACTGCACCATCCTGGCGTCGATCTTCGCCGGGCTGCCGAAGGTCGACGTGCACCTGATCGCCTACGACACGCAGGCGATCGACCTCACGCCCTGGGTGCACGACCCGTTCGACGTGCTGCTGCGCACCAAACTGGGCGGCGGCAACGACGGCCCGGTGGCGATGGCCATGGCCCGGCCGAAGATCGCCGAGCCGCAGAACACCGTCATGGTCTGGATCTCGGACTTCTACGAGTTCGACCGCTCCCAGCCGCTGTTCGAGGGCATCGAGGCGGTTCACCGGTCCGGCGTGAAGTTCATCCCGGTCGGATCGGTGACCAGCTCCGGCCGCCAGGAGGTCAATCCCTGGTTCCGCGAGCGCTTCAAGGCCCTGGGCACGCCGGTGATCTCCGGCCACATCCGAAAACTCGTCCACGAGCTGAAGACGTTTCTCGGGTAAAGCCTGTTTCCAGGCTCGTTCTCCCAAGACAAGCACTTAGAAAGGCCCGATATGTCCGATCTGTTGCGCGCCCCGGCTGAGATCAAGTACGCCGAGGAACTGGACTGGCTGGAGTCGATCGACGACAGCCCCAAGCCGTTCGCCTGGCGCCTGTCCCCGAAGATGGTCCGCCTGTTCGTCCTGGGCTCCGAGCGCGCCGACGGCCTCGACCGGGAGATCGCGCCGAAGTGGTTCGGCGACCGCAGTTTCGTCGAGCGCTCCATCGTCACGCTGGCCTCCGACCGCGGCCTGCTGCTGATCGGCGACCCGGGAACCGGCAAGAGCTGGCTGGCCGAGCTGCTGGCCGCCGCGATCAGCCGGAACTCGACGCTCGTCGTGCAGGGCACGGCAGGCACCACCGAGGACCAGATCAAGTATTCGTGGAACGTGTCCATGGTCATCGCCAAGGGCCAGTCGCGGGAGTCGATGATCCCCTCGCCGATCATGACCGCGATGGAGGCCGGCGCGATCGGCCGCTTCGAGGAGCTCACCCGCTCCACCAGCGACGTGCAGGACGCGCTGATCTCGATCCTGTCGGAGAAGTACGTCTCGGTCCCGGAACTGGACAGCGACAACATCGTCTTCGCCAAGCCGGGCTTCTCGATCATCGCCACCGCCAACAGCCGGGACCGGGGCGTCAACGACCTGTCCTCGGCGCTCAAGCGCCGCTTCAACTTCGTGCGAATCCCGGTGGTGACGAACAAGAAGAGCGAGGCGGAGATCGTCCGCTTCCGCACCGAGGAGTTGTTGCGGCGCCACCAGATCGAGCTCGACGTGCCGCCGACGCTGCTGGACGTGTTGCTGCGGAGCTTCGCCGATCTGCGCGCCTCTGCGGCGGCGGCAGGCAGCGACGACGAGAAGCTGGAGTCGGCGCTGTCCACCGCCGAGCAGATCGGTGTGCTCGAAGACGCGATCCTGCACAGCAACTTCTTCGGCGAGCACGCGTTGACCGCCCGAACCCTCGCCTCCTCGCTGGTCGGATCGCTGGGGCGGCGCGCACCGGAGGACCTGGCGATCCTCAACAAGTACCTGCACGGCGTCGTCGAGCCGCGCAGCAAGGACGAGGGCGGATCCTGGCCGGAGTTCCTGGAGGGCGGCCGCGACGCGATCGCCACCCTGTCATGAGCGGCGAGCAAGAGGGCGCCTTCGACGAGCTTCGCACGCAGCTTCGGGAAGCCGCCGCGACGTTCGCCGACGGGCCAGACGCGCTGGAGGGCATCCTCCTCGGCATCGTCGACGACGTCGACCGCGCGGAACGCGAACCGCTGGAGATCTTCCCGGTCTGCCACCACTCGCCGGCCTCGGCCATCGCGATGGCCCGGCGGCTGCGGCAGAAGCAGCCGAAGGTGGTCTACCTGGAGCTGTGCGAGGACATGGCGCCGCTGCTGACCGAACTGCGCAACTGCAGGCTCCCGGTCGCGGTGCAGGCGTTCGCGACCGAGGTCGAGGGCTTCCCGGTCGAATGGTCGCCGCTGTCGGTGGTCGCCCCGATCACCGAGGCGTCGGCCGAATACCAGGCGATCGCCTACGCGCTGGAAACACCGGGCGTCGAACTGGTCCTCGTCGACCGCTCCTCCGACCACGTCTTCCAGTGGGAGGCGCGGCCCGCCGGCCCGGACGCGCCGCAGGCCGAAGAAGAGGCCGCGCTGCACGGCGACGCGATCGGCGTGGAGATCGGCGACCTGCGGCCGCGCTTCGCGGAGCTGGAGGAGCACCTGCTGCGCCACGGCAGGGTGCGGCACTGGTCGGAATGGTGGCACCAGTACGTCGAACTGCCGCTCGGCGACAGCGACCACGACACCTACCGGCAGGTCATGCTCCTGATCGGCAGCCTGTTCCGGCGCCTCGCGCCCGGGGATCCACGGCGGGTGAGCGTGGACGAGGACCGCGAACGCCACATGTGGACCAGGATGCGCGAGCACCTGGCCGCGACCGGCGCCGATCCCGCGGACTGCCTGTACGTCTGCGGCGCGTTTCACGCCGCCAGCCGCGTCGCGGAGTTCGGCGTGCACGGCACCGACACCTTCGAAATCAGCCCGCCCAGCGCCAGCAAGTGGCAGCACGGCCTGATCCCCTCCAGCCACGCGGCGATCGAGGCGCAGTTCGGCCTGGCCGCCGGATCGGTGTCGATCGCCGCGACGGAGTGGGCGAAGAACGTCAAGCGCACTCGCGTGCAGCCGTTCCGGCTCGCCGGGCAGGCGGGTGCGAAGAAGAAGTCCGGGAAGGCCGCGGCGCCGGCCGAGCCCGCGCCGCCGACGGAGCCTTCGGACAAGCTCTCCGGTTTCCTCCAGCGCCCGCCCGCCCTCGACCGCCTGGACGAGGCCGAGTTGCTGACGTGGTCGGTGGACATCGTGCGCGCCGCGCGCCGCAACGGCTACCTCGCGTCGACGGCGGACGCCATCGCCGTGTTCGAGACGTCGATCCTGCTGGCCGGGATGCGCGACCGGGCCAAGCCCACGCCGTACGACTTCCAGGACGCGGCGATCACCTGCATCGAGAAGGACGCCGTGCCGGGCAGGCGCGACGTGCGCCGCCTCGTCGAGATCATGATGGGCGGCGACCGGATCGGCCAGGTCGGCTACGACGCGCTGCCGCCGCTGGCGCGCGACGTGCACGACCGGCTCGCGCTGCTGGACCTCAAGCTCCAGCAGCGCGGCGTGCAAAGAGCGTTGCTGGACATCGCCTCCCGGCCGGAACTGGCGCAGTGCTCCGACGTGCTGTGGATGCTGCGCTACCTGCTGCCGCGCGGCGCCGCGCGGCCGATCATGGGCGAGCGGCGGCTCGGCGAGCGGCCGATCCAGGAGTCGTGGGACGTGGCGCTCGGCACCCACCAGCGGGCGCTCATCGAACTCGGCTACGAGGGCGTCAGCATCGAGCAGGTGCTGGAGCAGCGCCTTCGCGGCGCGGCGTACGGCCCGCAGGCAACCACGGCGACCGTCCTGGAAGCCGTTGAGGACGCGACGCTTTACCTGCGGAGCAGGCGCCTCGCCAACGAGCTGGGCACACGCGCCCTGGAAGTCCTGGCGACCGAGCGCAGCGTCGACGGCGCACCGGAAGTGCTGCGCCGGGTGCGTCGGCTGCTGGCGTACTACCGGACCAGCGAGCCGGTGCTACCGCCGTGGATCGAGTCCTTCGTCAAGACCGGCTACGCGCACTACTGCACCCTGCTGCCGACGGCGTTCACCGACGAGGACGCGACCGTCGACCAGGTCGCCGCGATGCTGGGCTTCCTGTTCAGCATGGAGGGCCTGGCGCTGTCGCTGGGCTGCGACCGGGCCCAGTTGGAGCTGGCGTTCGCCCAGTCCCATCCGCAGGAGCCGTCGAAGGTGGCGTTGCTGTGGGCGGCTCAGGTGCAGCTCGGGCAGCTGTCCCGCGCGGAGCTGCGGACGCGGTGCGACGAACTGCTCGGCAACCCGTTGGTGGTGCCCGTTTATCCGCGCTACCTCAGCGGATTCCTGCACGCGCTGGAGCCGGTGCCAGGATTGGTCGACTTCGTCGTGGAAGCGGTGTCGAACGCGTTCCGGCGGCTGCCGGATCCGGTGCTGCTGCCGTGGTTGCCCAGCCTGATCACCACTCTGCGCTCCGGCGGCGCCGAGCTGGCGCCGATGCTCATCCGCGAGGCCGGGCGGATCTTCCCCGACCGGCTCGCGGCGCTGGACGAGTGGGTGCCGCCGTGGCTGGCCCCGCCGGCGCCGGAAGCGGTGCCGGCGCGGCGGTCGGCGGGCGGGAGTGGTGCCGCGCTGCTCGCCGCCCATCCCGCGACCTGCGACGCGGTGGCGGATCTGCTGGGCTGCGACGGCACGTGGGAGGCGGCCGGTCCTGGTCGGGCGGGCGCGGAACTGGTCGATCGCTATCCGGACACGGCGGCAGCGCTGGCGGAACTGCTCGCCCACCCGTGACATCGACACCGCAACGTGGCTGTTTCGGGTTGTGAGGTGCCCGGCCGGGGCCGGGCACCTCGGCCGGATCAGTCGTTGCGTCCCGCCTTGACGTGGGTCAGGAAGCTGGACCAGGCGACGCTGTCGAAGACCAGCGTGCCGCCGTCGCGGTCCTTGGTGTCACGCACGCCGACAACGTCCGGAACCATCGCCACCTCGACACATTCGTTCTGTGTGGGGCTGTAGCTGCTCTTGAACCACGTCGCGTCGGCCAGGACACGTCGTTCGATCATGGTGGGGCCTCGCGTTCACTCCGAGTACTGCTGTCCCACCGATCGTATGACCTTCAGTGATTCTTTCGGGCCGAGCGCTGCTGCTTGTATCCGGTTCCACAGCGTCGTGTACGCCGCTACTGCGTCTTTCGCGTCGAGGTAGCGGGCATCATCGAAGCTCTCGATGTAGACGAACTCCAGATCCGCGGCTATCCCGTGCGACGGGATCTGCAGCAGTGTGAAGGCGAAGGAGATCCCACCTGTCGAGGTCTCCGCGTCGAACGGCATGACCTGAATGGAGATGTTCTCGTGTAGTGCCACTTCCGCCAGATGGTTGAGCTGCTCGCGCATGACGGCCGCGTCGCCGATCCTTCGGCGCAAGCACGACTCGGACAAGATGAACGCCAAGGTTGGCGGCCTGTCACGAACCATGAGCTGCTGTCGTTCTTGCCGGGATGTGACGAGGGCATCGACTCCTTCGTCGTTGCGACGGACCGAAGACGTGTGCAGCGCACGCATGTACGCCTCGGTTTGGAGGATTCCTGGGATGATTTCGCCTTGTACCTGCCGAATGTCGTCCGCGTCGGTCTCCAGGTCGATGTACATCCGGAACCATTCGGGGAAAACGGCGCGGTAGCCGTTCCAGCGTCCCCGGGTACTCCGGGTCCGTGCCAGCTCGAACATCCACTGCATGTTGTTGGGGTCGAAGCCGTAGAACTCCAGCAGTAGCTTCAGATCGCCCTTGCTGATGCCGCCCTGTCCGAGTTCCAGGCGACTGATCTGCATTTGCAGTTTTAGTCTTGCTGCAAGCAGGTTCGAGACTGGGAGTCACGTGATGGAGCCGAGAGAGTCAGTCGAGCAAGCCCTGTTGTTGCTGCTCATGGCGCTGGTTGCGGTGTTGCCGTGGGTTGTCGTCGTGCGGGATCTGCCGACCGTGCAGATGTGGCGGGCGCGGAACCGAGTGCGGCGGACGACGCGAAAGATTCGCCGTCGGGAAGGTTGCGGAGGTTTCCGATGACCGAGCTGGGGGATGGGCCGCGTCATTACTGGCTGCCAACGCCGGATGGGGACAGGTTCGTGCGGCACGCTTTCCGGGGCCGCCGTTGGGAAAGCCAGTCCTGCGATACGACGGTGTGCGGCAAACGGGTAGCGATGGCCAAGCCGAGCGAGATGGACTGGTGCACCGCGCCGACTTGCCGGGACTGCAACGGAATTCTGCGCGACGAACAGGAATAACCAACTGCCGCCAAGAAGCCCGAGCTGCGAAAGCCGGTGCCTTGAAGACCAGGTTCGATGCCGCTGATGCCCCCGACCCGGCATCGAACCCTCCGGCCGGTCGGCGCATTCCTCCCCCTCCCGGTGCGCCGACCGGCCAC
>NZ_JBFAKG010000148.1:0-16631 GCF_040655595.1 Saccharopolyspora sp. NPDC050389 | reverse complement strand
CGCTGCCCCAGCGTTCGCGCGCGATGGCCCACTGGGCGATGACTAACATAATGAGCCGCACCCTGGCCGGTGAATCCACCCAAACCTGGCGAATCAAATTACCCAAATCAAACATTAACACCCAAATCTAGATCAGATGCCCTCTAAGAGGTCCTAACAGTTTGAGTTGTTCTTGAGTTTGCGCCAGCAGATGATGCTGCAGCCGATGCTGAGGAAGGCTTCATGGATGTCATCTCGGATCTCCCAGCGGATGCGCAGCCGGCGGAACCAGTGCAGCAGCGCAATGGCCTTCTCGACGACCCATCGGTACACGCCCAGCCCGGATCCGTGCTCGGTCCCGCGCCTGGCGAACTCGGGCTGGATTCCCTTCGCGCGTACCAGCTTGCGATACTTGTCGTAGTCGTAGGCCCGATCGGCGTAGAGCACCTTGGGGCGCCTGCGTGGGCGACCGCGTCGTCCCGGTACCGGCGGAACGGCGTCAATCAGCGGCATCAGCCGGGTGACGTCGTGCCGCTGACCACCGGTGAGAGTGACTGCCAGCGGGATCCCGCCACCCTCGACGATCACGTGGTGCTTCGAGCCGATTCTGGCTCGATCTACTGGACTGGGGCCGGTTTTGGCCCCCCCTTTTAGCGCCCGCACATGCGAGTCGTCGACCGCAGCGCGGGACCAGTCGATCAACCCAGCCGAGTTCAACTCGGCTAGCAGCGTCTCGTGCAGCCGCTGCCACACGCCTGCTTCGTTCCAGTCCCGCAACCGCCGCCAGCATGTCATGCCCGAGCCGTACCCGAGTTCCTGCGGCAGGAACTCCCACGGCATTCCCGTGTACAGCACGAACAAGATCCCGCACAACGCCTTGCGGTCGTCCAGCCACTTGCGGCCCGGGTTCCGAAACCGCCGCTCGACCACGGGTAACAACGGCTCGATGCGCTCCCACAGGCCATCGTCGACCTCCCACGGCCTGCGCTGCGCCACACCAACCTCCCACCAGACGATCAACGAGCAGCAAAATCAAACCACACCCTCTAGATCATTCTGTTAAGACCTCTAAATGGGACGGCACACCAGTCAAGGCGACGCACGCCTGCCGAAGTCGAACATCCCGTCCAACCGGCCCGCCTTGGTGTCGAAGGACTCGTCGCCGGTCTGGTCGAGGTGCCAGTCGTCCTCGATGAAATTCGGCACCGAGCTCCGGTCTGTCACCTCGTGGTCAACGAAGTTCTCCTTGCTGTACGAGCAAATCACCGGCAGGAGTTGTCGCGCCTTCCCGTCGCCAGGAAGTCGACCAAAGATCACCTGCACAGGCCACCTCCAGTCTGCTGGGCGCTCGAAAGCAGCAGGCGATCCCCGAGTCACTCCGGCGGGAAACGGAGCCGGAACAGCGCCCCACCGCCGGGCGCAGCTTCGGCGGTCACTTCGGCTCCGTGGGCGGTGGCGACCTGCAGCACGATTGCCAGCCCCAGGCCGGATCCAGGCAGGCCGCGCGTGTCCGGGGCGCGGTAGAAGCGGTCGAAGACCCGGTCCAGGTCCGCTGCGGCGATGCCCGGGCCGTGGTCGCGGACCGTCAGTTCGCGGTCCCGCAGGCGCACTTCGACCGCACCGCCAGAGGGGCTGAACTTCGCCGCGTTGTCCATCAGGTTCGTGATAGCGCGGGCGAGCGTGCGGGGCACCCCGTCGATCACGGTGGGTTCGAGGTCGGTGTCGAATGGCAGGTCCGGGCGGCGTTTCCGGGCGCTGTCCGCGCACTGCTCGACGAGCCGATCCAGCCGCACGTCCTCGGTCTCCTCCGGGACCGCCTCGTCGCCACGTGCGAGGTCGATCAGGTCGGTGACCAGCCCGGTCAGCTCGCCGGTCTGGGCACGCAGTGCCTCGATCGTCGCCTCCCGCTGCTGCGGGTCGAGCCGGTCGCCGCGCGCGAGCAGGTCGATGTTGGTGCGCAGCCCGGTCAACGGCGTCCGCAGCTCGTGCGAGGCGTCGGCGACGAGGCGGCGCTGCGTGTCCAACGACCCCCGCAACGCACCCAGCGCCTTCTGCAGTTCACCAAGCATGGTGTTGAAACTCGTTGCCAGACGGCCGATTTCGTCGTCACCGCGCACCTCTATGCGGTGCTCGGGATCGCGGGTGCGGGCGACCCGCTCCGCGGTCCTGGTGAGGGCGGCCACGGGCGCGAGCCCGGTGCGCGCCACGGCGAAACCCGCCACGGCGGCCAACCCGATCCCGACCGCTCCGGTGGCGATCAGCGCCAGGCTGATCCGCCGCAGGCTTTCGTCGACGCGGTCCGACCGCACCGCCACCTCGATCGCGGTGCCGGGCACCAAGGGAGCGGTGACCATTCGCACCTGATGGCCCTCCAGCGTGATGTCGCTGAAGTAGGCGTCCGCGCGCCCAGCCGCGACGTCGAGCGTGTGCCGGTCCACCGGAAGTTCGCCGTCACCGTCGACGTGACCGTTCGCGGCGACCTTCTGCACGCACGCCGGCGCGGCGAGGAACACGCACGGCCCGGACGGCGTCCATTCACCTGACGATGTCTGTTCCTGCCGAACCAGCCGGTTCACCTCGCGGGTCAACCCCAGGTTCAGCGCCCGGTCCAGCTCGTGGGCCACGATCGCGTACCCGGCCAGCGCCATGCCGACCACCGCAACTGCCACCGAGACCGCCGTGGCCAGCGCGATCCGCAGCCGCAGCGGGCGCCTCACGGCGCACCGAGCCGATAGCCGATGCCGCGCACCGTGTGGACCAGCCGAGGCTCGCCCCCGCCTTCCAGCTTGCGCCGCAGGTAGCGGACGTAGACCTGCAGCGAGTTCGACACCGGTCCGAAGTCCCTGCCCCACACCCGTTCCGTGATCGTCTCCCGCGGCAAAGCCTGCTCGGCGTTGCGCAGCAGAACCTCCAGCAGCGCGAACTCCGTGCGGCTGAGCTCTACCACGCGGTCGCCGCGCAGCACGCGGTAGGCCGCCGTGTCCATGCTCAGATCGGCGAAGCGCAGCACCGCGTCGTCCTCCGGGTAGCTGCGCCGCAGCAGTGCCCGCACTCGTGCGAGGAGTTCGTCGAGATCGAATGGCTTGACGAGGTAGTCGTCGGCTCCGGCGTCGAGCCCGGCGATGCGGTCGGCGACCGCGTCCCGGGCGGTGAGCACCAGGATCGGGGTCCGGTCACCTGCGGAGCGCAGCCGCCTGCACAGCGTCAGGCCGTCCATGAACGGCATCAGCAGGTCGAGCACGATCACGTCCGGTAGCCACTGAGCGATCTGGGTCAACGCCTTCGCGCCGTCACCAGCGGACCGGGTGTCGTAGCCCTCGGATTCCAGACCCCGAACCACGGCCTCACGCACAACGGATTCGTCTTCGACCACCAGCACACGCACAGCGCCCGGATGCTACTCGGCGACTCTCACCAAACTCTCATCCGGGCTGACGACTCTGATGTGCGTGAAACGAGACAACGCAATCCGCCTGGCCGGGCTGCTGGGCGTGCTGTGCGCGGCGGCGACCGCGTGCACCACCGCCACTGCGGCCGATCAGCCGGAGATCGAGGTGAATGGCAACCAGGTCGTCGTCCCGGTCAAGGGCGGCAAGGCTGTGGTGGACGCCACATCGCTGGGTGTCCGTGCCGAGGCTGACGACGGTGCGAACTGGCAGCTGTCCGCTCCGGCGGCCGACGCACTGGGCGCCCCGAGTTCGGTGACCACCGGTGATGGAAAGGCGACTTGGCGCTACCAGACCAAGGGGCTCACCGTGACGGCCGCCACGGAGGGCGGGCGGTTGGAGATGACCGTGCACGCCGACAAGCAGGGCTCGATGATCTGGCCGGTGACCGGCACCGACCGGTCCGTGCGGGAGGTGCAGTTCCCGCGCGGGGAAGGCTTGTCCGTTCCGGTGGCCGATTCGTGGTGGAACTCCGACGCCGCCGGGCTGGCTGGAACGGAGCTCGGCATGGTCGACGGGCTGACGATGCCGTTCTGGGGCACCGGTCAAGCCGGGCACGGGTCCAGCTACATCGCCGAGTCCGACGTCGGCACGTCGCTGCGCTTCGTCTCCGAGCAGGGGCGGCTGCACACCGAGGCGGTGCACGAGTTCGCGCCGAAGGAGTCCACCATGGACTACACGGTGTCGTTCGCGCTCACCGACGGCTCGCCGGTGGCCGCCGCTCGCGACTACCGCGACTGGTTGCAGCACCACGGTGGCATCGAGCCGCTGCGCGCCAAGATCGCCCGCAACCCCGAGGTCGGCAAGCTCGTCGGTGCCTTCCACGCCTACACCTGGGGGCAGGCCCGCACCCCTGAGGGCATTGAGCAGATGCGGCAGCTCGGCCTGGACCGAATGTGGCTCGGCTACGACGCCGACGAGCAGCCGATGACCAAGCAGGCCGTGGACGCGGCCAAGAAGGCCGGTTACCTCGTCGGCCCCTACGACTCGTGGGCCAACGCCCAGGACCCGGCGAACGCCGACAACCCGTCGTCGCGCTGGCCTGCCCCGGTCTGGCAGGACGCCTGCGTCCGCGACGCCCAGGGCGAGGTCATGACCGGTTTCGGCGGCCGCGGCTGCTACCTGAGCTCCGAGGCGTTCGCTCGCGCCGAGCCGACCGAGCAGTACCTGGCCAACCGCACCCGCGAGATGACCGCCAACGGCGCGACCAGCTACTTCCTCGACGTCGACGCGGCCGGCGAGCTGCACACCGACCACAGCCCGCAGCACCCCATGAACAAGGCCGAGGACCGCAAGAACCGCCTCGACCGCATGGGATGGCTCTCCGGCGACCGGAACCTCGTGCTGGGCTCGGAGAACTCCGGTGCGTGGGCCAACCGCGTCCTCGCCTACAGCCACGGCTCGCAAACCCCGGTCGGTGACGGTCTGTGGAAACTGGAGAGGGACCGGCAGACCTGGGGTGGCTACGCCCCGCAGGGAGCGCCGGCGTTCTTCTTCAAACCGGTGCGCCTGCCCGCGGACCTGGCCAAGGCCATGTTCGCCCCGCAGTTCCGGGTGCCGCTGTACCAGACGGTGCTGCACGACTCGGTCATCAGCACCGACCGCTGGGAGCTTTCGTGGTCGAAGCTGCCGGACCAGAGCAGGGACCGGGCCATGCTGGCGATGCTGTACAACACGCCGCTGAATCTGGTCCTCGACAAGTCCGAACTGGACAGCCATGGCAAGCAGATCGCCGAACTGCAGCGGTACTTCGAGCCGCTGCACGAGGCCGCGGCCACCGAGCCGATGACCGACTTCCGCTGGCTCACCCCCGACCATCTGGTGCAGCGGACCTCGTTCGGCAACGGCACTCTCACCGTCACCGCCAACTTCTCCGCGCAGACGCACGACGGCCTGCCCGCGGGATGCGTGGACGCATCGGTCAAGGGCGGCAATCCGCAACGGATCTGCCCGACCGGACTGTGAGATAGGAGAAGCCGATGCGTCGCGTGCGTGACGTGGTGGTCCTCGCCGCAGCCGGAGTGCTGGCGCTGCTCATCGCCGGACACACCCTGATCCCGGACGTCGCTGGAGTGGGAACGCTGCTCGACAGCGGCGCACCGTGGCTCGGCCTGGCAATCCCGCTCCTGCTCGTCGTAGGACTGGGCCTACGAGCGCGGACCACGGTCGCGATCCTGGCCCCCGTCCTGGCGTGGTGCGTGCTGTTCGGAGTGAACCTGCTCCCGCACGCCTCGGCCGCCAACAGCGACCTGCGGGTCGTCAGCCAGAACCTGTACGCGAACAACGACGACCCCGCCTCGACCGCAGCCGACCTGGCCGCGACCGGCGCGGACGTCATCGGAGTGCAGGAACTGACCGCCCGAGCGCGCACGGCCCTCCAGACGGCCCTGGGCAACGACCACCCGCACCACGCGACCCTCGGCACCGTCGGCATCTGGAGCCGCTACCCGATCGACGATGTCCAACCGGTCGACCTCGGCCTGGACTGGACCCGCGCGATGCGCGCCCAGGTCCACACGCCCCACGGCCGGATCGAGGTCTACCTCGTTCACCTGCCGTCCCTGCGCCCCGACTCCATCAACCAACGCAACCGGGCCCTGTCCCACCTCGCCGACGCCCTCCGCGCCGACGACTCGCCCCGCACGATCGTGATGGGCGACTTCAACACAGCGACCGACGACCGAGCGATGCGCCTGCTGCCGCCGAAGATCCGCCCCGTCCAGCAGGACACAGACTCCGGTTTCGGCTTCACCTGGCCTACGAGGTTTCCGCTGGTACGGCTGGATCACATCCTCCAACGCGGACTGCGGCCCACGTCCACCGAAGTCATTCGCACGCACGGATCCGACCACCGAGCGGTGCTGGCCGACCTCTCCATGTGACCGGGGAGAGTCATTGATCACGTAGAGTTTGGAGCCCTGCCCTTGCCGATAACCTCATCCGCCCAGCTGAGCCGGGGCGGGTATGGCAAACGGGTGGATCGACCGCAGTCGGTCAAGTAAGCGCTCTCGCTCCTCGAACGCCACGGCATGATGATCGACTGTGCTGTTGCGACTGGCCTACCTGGGTGTGACGAATACGTTCGCCATGCTGCGCCTGCTGCCCATGAGTGACCGGGACAAGGACGTCGAGATCCTCGCCTTGCGCCATCAGATCACGGTGCTGGAGCGCCAACTCGGTAAGAAAAGGGTGCGTTTCGATCCAAGCGATCGGGCGTTCCTCGCGGCGCTACTGCACCGGCTACCACGGAATCTACTGCCCAGGTTGCGGTTGCTGCTGGTGCACCCGGACACGATGCTGCGCTGGCACCGCGACCTGGTCGCACGGCGCCATGCGACCGTTTCCAAACCGAAGCAGCCTGGCCGGCCACGCACCGTCCGCTCCGTCCGGGCTTTGGTGCTGCGCCTGGCCAAGGAGAACCCCAGCTGGGGATACCGGCGACTTCACGGCGAATTGCTCGTCCTGGGAGTGAAAGTGGCCGCGTCCACCGTCTGGGAGATCTTGCAGTCGGCCGGGATCGACCCGGCATCCGAACGGAACTCCAGCACATGGGCGGACTTCCTGCGTTCTCAGGCCGATGCCTTGCTGGCGTGCGACTTCTTCGAGACGGTCACCCTGTCCGGGGCAAGGATGTACGTGCTCACGGTCATCGAGCACGGCAGTCGCCGAATCCGGATCCTGGGCGCGACCGCGCACCCGACAGCCACGTGGGTCGCCCAAACCGCAAAGAACCTCGCCATGGACCTCGAGGACACCGGCTGCCGGGCACGGTTCCTAATCCGGGATCGGGACGGCAAGTTCCCCGCCCTGTTCGATACGGTCCTGTCGGATACCGGGATCGAGGTCGTGCTCAGCGGCATCCAGATACCGAGAATGAACTCAATCATGGAAAGGTGGGTCCAGACCTGCCGACGCGAACTGCTGGACCGCACCTTGATCTGGCACCAGCGGCACCTACTCCATGCCCTGCGCGAGTTCGAACAGTTCTACAACTCCCACCGGCCCCACCAGGGCATCGCGAATGCCCGCCCGTTACATCCATTGCCCACGCCGGTCACGGATCCAGAGCAGATCGAGCCCCTCAACATACGCCGACGCGATCGACTGGGTGGCATCCTCCACGAGTACCACCGCGCAGCGTGACCTGCACGGATGCGGTTTTCGGCAAGTGCAACGCCCCAAGCCCCGCAGGCGAACGCGATCTGCGAACGAATGATCGGAACCCTACGCCGCGAACTGCTCGACATGCTCCTGATCGTCAACCAACGACACCTTCGCCACATCCTCACCCTGTACGCGCGGCACTTCAATGCCGCACGTCCGCACCGAACCCTGGCACAACTCACGCCAGCGCAAGCCCAAACCCGGCCACCCGAACCGATCGACCTCGCCGACTACAAGGTTCGCCGCAGGCCCATCCTCGCCGGGCTCACCAGCGAGTACGAAATCGCCTCTTGAGGCCGCCCACCACCCAGATTGCCCCAAAACCCAATATTCGAGCCCCACAGGCTGCACCGCTACAACACCCGCCGTCGTCATTCCTATCTCGGTCAGCGATCCCCGATCGCCTACGAGGACAGTCTGATCCCGTCATCGGCTACGCTGCCCGAAGTCGCATAACCCCGTGTCCAACATCCGGGGGCAAGGCCCCTGATCAGCCATTACTTGTTTCTGGAGCGCCCCGCAGGCACGGGAACCACAGCATGAGTTGGGCGCGTTCGGCGCCGTCAACGCCGCCACGGATTGCGCCCAACGCGTGGCGCGCCTTCCGCCTGCGCCTGATCAGCTAACGATGGCAGCGTAGATCGCCGGGCGGGTCAATGCCGACCACCTCACGCCATTCCGAGGCATCCAGGTCCCGGCCGGCGAATCGGCACGCCAGATCCAGCAACGCCCGATCGTTGATCGCCCACCGGGCCACCGTGCTGTTCGGCGAGGCCGCGATCAGTTCCCCGGTCTCCCCGACGCCGACGAGAGCGGTGGCGTACCAGCGGTCATTGGCGAACGTGCTGCCCACTGGAACATCGAGTTCCCCGAGCGTCGCGCCGGTGTCGATATCCACCACGACCACGGTGCCGTCATTGCGCAATCGGCCGACGAACGGCGTGCCCGGCACCCACGCCATCGGAATGGCGAATTCGGTGTCGCCGGGAATCGTCCGCATCAGCTGGGTGCCGGGAAGATCCCGGACCTCCAGTGATCCATCAGGGCGGCCGACGAGCAGCCGATCACCGGCGAAGTCGACCGAGTCGGCTTGGCCTGGGACGGTGACCGTCCGCCTTTGCTCGCTGTCGGCGACGGTGAGTTGACCGCTCCAGTCTTCATCCGGGGTGATCCAGGCGGCGTACCGTCCCCCGGGGCTGATCGCGGCTACCCGGACCTCCTCAGGGTCGTATTCCTGGACGACGTTGCCGTAAACCTTGTCGAGGTAGAGCTTGTCGCTGAGCCGCAGGTTGCCCATGCTGCCGTGTTCGCTGACCGAGGTCAGTCGTTCGCCGTTGGCGGTCAATCGTGCGGCGACGTCGTATGCGCCTTGCCCTTCGACGAGCAACTCGGTGTGGTTGCCCCGGACCGCGTAGAGAGCGGAGCCGAGGTTTTCGATCAGTACCGGCGTGCCATCCGGTATCCAGTCCGGGAAGAAGGTACTCGATCCCCGCACCGGGTCCGGAAAAGCCGGAGGCGGGGTCACGGTCACCGATGCCTCTGGGCCACCGCGCAAATCGTGCAGCACGATGTCCCCTCTGCCGCCCACGATCAGCGCGCGGCGGCCGTCGGGTGAGACGGCCATGCGGGTCTGTTTGCTCGAACGCGGCGTGTCGGGCACCGTCAGGTTTCCGGCATCCAGTCGCATCCTGGACAGCTGGTCCGGATCCCACAGCGACAGGGTCGTGCCCCTGGCGGAGACGAGCCGGTTGGATTCACCGATGAACGCCAGTTGCTCGGCGTCGCCGGTGCCCGTCAACTCGAGGCTGGCGCCGCCTTCGGGGGTGGCGATGGTGTCGGCGAGGAACAGCCGCCCGCCGCCGCTGGCGGCGACTTTCTTGCCGTCACCGCGTATCGCCAGCGCGGCTGGACTGAACCCGCTGCCGAACTCGAAGCCGGTCGCGGTGTCCGGCGGATCGATCGTCGAAATGACGTCCCCGCTGCCGTAGCCCACGTAGCCGGTGAATGAACCGTCTTCGGACGTCGCGCGGGGCTCACCCCAAGTCCGCGGAAACACCCCCTCGTCCTGTCGGTGGATGACCTGGAGGTCGGGTAGGCGCAATCGCTGCCAGCTGCCCGCTTCACTCACCAGCGCGATCGTGTGCGGGTCGGGAAAGCCCACCTTGTCCCACGCGTGATCGGATTCGACCTGCGTTGTGCGCTGTCCGGTCGACGCCTCGAAGACGTCGAGCCGTTGAACATCGCTGAAGGGGTCGGTGAGCACGACGACCGTCGCCCCGTCCGGCGAGACCGCGACCGGTCCGGGGGTGGGATGGTCCAGCTTCTTCGGTTCCGTGCCGGGGCGCCAGAGCACCGCGCCTCGACCATCGTCGGCCGCGACGACCGAGCCGTCGTCGTCGGTCGCGATGTCGGTGATCGGGCTTTCGCCCAGCCGCGTTTCGGTGGTCGCGTTGCTGCTCGGATCCCATCGAATCAGCCGGCCATCGGTGGTGCCGGCGTACACGACTCCGCTCGCGGAAGCGACGAGGGACGTGACGGGCGCGGCAAGCGTGCGTTGGCGGACCAGGTCCGGATTGCCGTTGAGCACTTGGAAGAGGGCGGATCTGGTTTGCGAATCGGGGTTGAGCCGATAGCCCTCGGCGGCGAGCAGGGCGGCTCTTGTCGCGTTGACCGGTGCCTCGCTGACCGCGGTGGAGGCCAACAGCCGCGCGGACGCCGTCCGGGCTTGCTCAGCGGCGAGTTGCCCCTGCACGAACGCGACGACTCCCGCGCCGACGGCGATCAACAGCAGCACGGACAACAGCACGATCACGTTCCGGGCACGGCGTCGCTCACGCTGTCGTCGGCGATGATGCTCGCCGATCACCTCGTCCTTGTCCACGCCGCGCAGCGGCGCGGAGAATTCGGCGAGCGCTTCCTGCACTCGGGGATCGTGCAGGTCGAGTTGGGGGAGTGCGCGCACGCCCCGCAGGTCGATCCACCGCGGTTCGGCGCGCAACGCGCCACGCAGTGCCTGGTGTACGGCGGTGCTGTCGGCGTGGAAATCACCGGTGCCGACATCCCATGCCAGGTGTCCGCTGGTGACGCCGATCAGAATCCTCTCGGGAGACCGGTTTTCCAGCCACCACTTGATTTCCTTGCCGACCCACGGCGATTCCGCCGCATCCGGCGAGGCGAACAGGATGAGCCAGTCCGACGAGGCCAATGCGTCTTGGATGCCGCCCCACAGATCTGGGTTCGCCGACATGTTGGCGTCGTCGCGGAACACGCGTAGCGCGCGCATTTCCCGCCCGTGCCGGGCGAACGCCTCAAGCCGCTGCTGGAACGCGGGCGCGAACGTCTTGTCGCCGTGGTGGCTATAGGAGATGAACGCGTGATAGCGCCCCGGCTCCGATGTTCGTGGAGGGTTCATCGCTGGAGACCTCATATCTCGTTCGCAGCATCGCCTTATCTGATGCGCTGGGACGATGGTCGGTTCCACACCACGACGGAATCAGCCAAACTCGCGGTATATTCCCGCGCGTCGCGTATGATCGTCTTTGTTCCTGCTGATGGTGAAGTCCCGACACAAGAAGGCCGGGAAAGGCCGCCGTTATTTCCGCCCCTTTCCCGGACGCCCTCGCCAAGGTCACCAGGCTTTTGGCCCCGGTCATAGGCGCCGGTGAGGTCTGGTGGGCGTTCCGGTATCCGGTGCTCCAACCAGCCCTGCGGTACGTCCGCGGCCGGACCGGAGTGCAACGTCAGGCGTGCGGGTAGAACACCAGTTGGTTCGCGAAACCTACGAAGAAAACCCCGAAACCGCCCCGGTCGGCCAGGGGGACGAGGGATCTTTCGATTGCCTTGGCCTTGCCGGTGGCAATCTCGACCTCGGCGGTCACGATGTCATCCCCCTCCCAGTCGGAGTTGCCGTAGGCCACGCCGGTGTCGGTCACCGCCTGCAGTGTGAGCGCTTTGGTGCTGTCGGTGCTCTCCGAGCAGTATCCGGTGCCGTTCTCCAGGTCTAAGGCTGAGCGTGCCGAAAACCCCTGTGGGGTTCCATAAGTCGGTTCATGGGCTGCGAGCTGCATATTTCGGTGTCCCCAGCAGACAGGGCATGATCGCGGGCCATGTCACTACGTCTGCTTTACCTGATCTTCGTGCGGATTGTGGGCTGGCTGTGGCTGCTCGGCCGTTCGTCGGCGTCCAAGGACGTCGAACTCCTGGTACTTCGCCACGAAGTGGCCGTACTACGCAGAACCAACCCGAAACCCCGGATGAACTGGGCCGACCGGGCCGTCTTCGCCGCGCTGATCCGGCTGCTGCCGAAAGCGCTGCGGGCCCATCGATTGATCACCCCGGGCACGGTCCTGCGCTGGCATCGTCGCCTGGCGACCAGGAAGTGAACGTACCCGAACCGGACCGGGCGCCCGCCCCTCGATGACGCCATCGCAGTGCTGATCGAGCGCATGGCCAAGGAGAACCCCACCTGGGGATACAAGAGGATCCAGGGTGAACTGCTCAAGCTCGGCTATAGAGTGGGTGCCTCGACGATCCGCCGTGTTCTCAAACGAGTGCGCATCCCACTGGCGCCACTCCGGTGCACGGATACGACCTGGCGGCAGTTCCTGCGCATGCAGGCCTCGTCCATGCTGGCATGCGACTTCTTCCACGTGGACTGCGCGGTCACCCTCAAGCGAGTCTACGTGTTCTTCGTGCTGGAAGTCGGCAGCCGGTACGTGTACCTGCTGGGCGCGACGACAAACCCAGACGGGGCGTGGACCACTCAACAGGTCCGCAACCTGCTAATGGACCTCGGCGATGACGTCACCGAATTCCGATTCCTCATACGGGACCGGGCCGGCCAGTTCACTACGTCGTTCGATGCGCTCCTCGCCGATGTGGACATCCGCGTAGTCAAGACTCCCCGCGCTGCCCACAGGCGAACTGCTTCGCCGAACGGTTCGTGCGCACTGTCCGAGCCGAACTCACCGACCGCCTGTTGATCTTCGGTGAACGGCACCTGCGTACGGCGCTCACGGAGTACATCCGACACTACAACGGCCGCCGACCGCACCGCGCCCGCGAACTCCACCCACCACGACCCAGCCACCCCGTCGCGAACCTCAGCCACGAGCGGATCAAGCGTCGACCGGTGCTCGGCGGCCTGATCAACGAGTACGAGCTGCAGCGTAAAGCTGCTGGTCAGAGTCGGCGGCCGACTTCTGGAGCCCCACAGGGCCTAACGAATGCGATCTCCATGCTGCGCCTGCTCCCGATGCGTGACCGGGACAAGGACGTCGAAATCCTCGACCTGCGCCATCCGATCACGGTGCTAAAGCGTCAACTCGGTCAAGAGAGGGCGCGGTTCACCCCAGCAGATCGTGTGCCGCTCGAAAAGTCATCGCCGCACGTCAGGCCGCGTAGCGGTACTCGTTGACCACGCCGCCGAGGACTCTGATGCGCGGGACCCGGCGGGCGTCGAGGTCATGCACGGGAGCGGGGTGGTCGTGAGCGTCGGGCGGTAGCTGGTTGCGGGCCTGGTGGGGCCGGTGCCCGTTGTAGTGCCGCTGGTAGGCGGAAAGCACACGCTGGGCATGGAACTCGTTCAGGACCAGGAGGTGGTCACGGGCAGCATCGTGCCGCCAGCTCTGTTCTGGCGAGTCCGTCATATCCTTTTGTCGAGGTACACGCGCTGAGCCAGAGGCGCCGGCACGGGCGACCTGGTGTTCCCAGCGCGAGTGCGGAAAAGTTCGGCCATGCGTGCCCGCGTGGTTTGGTTTTTGCGATCATGGTGCGATGGGCGAGGACGGCGAGGTTGTGTCGAAGCACTCGCCAGCAGCTGCGCGCAACGAAATCAACGGCGAGGTCCACGGTCCGGTGATCCAGGCGGGCACGATCGCTGGAGATGTCGTCTTCAACGCCGAAACTCCCACCAGGTCTGAGGTGGACGAGTGGTCCGAGGGCCTTGCCCAGGGTGTACAGAAACTATGGCAACGGGAAGACGACCACCGCCGAATCCATGACCCGGTCGCGTTGCCGGTTCGTTGGCACCCGGCCACCGCCACGCTGACCGATCACTGGGCCAACATCCGCCGCCTGCCAGCCGGTGCCACCGCCGAACCCCTGACCCTGACCGGGCGCATGGAGCAACTCGCGGATAGCTACCGAAGCATCCCGTCCGGTCGGCTGGTCCTGCTCGGTCCGGCGGGTGCGGGGAAAACCGTATTGGCCGCTCGCCTGGCGTTAGATCTGCTGGCCGCTCGCCAGCCCGGTGAGCGAGTGCCGGTCATTGTCAGTACCAGTTCCTGGAACCCCAAGACCACAGCGTTAAACGTGTGGCTGACTGAGCAACTCACCCGGGACCATCCCGGCCTGGCCGCCCCTGCCCAGAAGGGCGGACCGAGTCGGGCCGCCGCACTGATCGCAGCCGACCGGAATCTGCCCATTCTGGACGGCTTCGACGAATTCGATGCCGGGTTGCATCAGGCCGCTCTGCGCCGGCTCAACACCACCCCGAACACCCCGGTGGTGATCACCAGCCGGGTCAAGGAGTACACCACCGCAATGCAGGATGCGGATGTGCTGACGGCGGCCGTCGTCGTGGAATTCGATGACCTGACCCTGGAGGACCTGGCCGCTTATCTGCCCCGGACCGCGGCCGGGTACCGCAGGGGGATGTGGGAGCCGGTCTTGCAGCGGATGCGCGACGAGCCGCACGCCCCGGGACCGGCCACGTTGCGCAGGGTGCTGGCCAACCCGTTGATGGTGTTTTTGGCTCGCACCCGTTACAGCGACACGCCGGGACATGACCCTACGGAACTGCTGGACAGCCACCGGTTTCCCACGGAGACGGCGCTGGAGGCGTATCTGCTGGCCGAGTTCGTCCCGGCCGTCTACCAGGTCGACCCACCCGAGGGCACCCGACGACGGTGGCCAGCCGACCGCGCTCGCCGGTACCTGACCTACCTCGCCCACCACCTCCAGAAAGCGGGCACTCGCGATCTGGCCTGGTGGCAACTGCGCGACACCATCCCCCGATGGCAGCGCACCCTCGTCCTCGCCCTCGTAGACGGACTCCTGAGCGGGCTCGCGATCGGGCTCGCGGCCGGGATCTCGGCCGGGTTCCCGCTTGGGCTCGCGGACAGGAGGAGAGCGGACGGGCTCGCGGCCGGGATCTCGGACGGGCTCGCGTACATGCTCTCGGACGGGCTCCTGTACGGGCTCAAGGTCGGGCTCTGGGTCGGGCTCGCGGCTGCGCTGGCAAGCGGGCTCACGGTCGCGTTGACAGTCGGGCTCACCCAAAGGCTGCGCAGCCCACGTCTGCGTGGCACACCGCGATTCCTGTCCAGCAAGCTCACCATCGGGCTCGTGGTCGGGCTCGTGGTCGGGCTCGGATTCACGATCACGAACCGGTTGACGCAAGGGTTCTTAACGGGCAGTCTCCTGGCCGGGGTCGCGGTCGGGTACACGTTCATAGGCGGGCTCGTGGACGGGCTCGCAGACGGGCTCGTGGTCGGGCTCGGGAGCGGGCTCGGGAGCGGGCTCGGGAGCGAGTACCTCAGGGCCGCGCTCGTGGACGAGTTCGTGAACGCCGTCGCCGTCGGGTTCGTGGCTGCGGTCGCGGCTGGGTTCATCGGACTGCGCAGCGCAGGGCCTCAGCCGACCCGGACACACCTTCAGATCCGCGGCCGCGCCCGATTCATTACTGGCAGGTTCGTGGGCGGGTTCGCAGTCGTGTTCGTGGCTGCGCTCGCCTTCGGGCTCGGGGTCGAGCCCTCGTTTGAGCCCGTGGCGAGTGGGCTCGCGGGTGGGCTCGTGGGCGGGCTCGTAGGCGGGCTCGTAGGCGGATTCGCGGCCGCGCTCGCCTTCGGGCTTGAGGCGCCCGTCGATGCGGCTGAGGTGGTCAGTGCCGCGGAGTCCCTGGCCCGGGACCGGCGAAACGCTCTCCGCAAGATGCTCGCGGGCGGGCTCGCGGGTGGCCTCGCGGTCGGGCTCACGATCGCGCTCTCGCTCGCGCCCATGAACGAGGCGCTCCCGAATGGGCTCTCGAACGGGCTCTCGGCCGCAGTCGTGGTGGCGTTCGTCAGTGTGCGCGCTACCAGCGCATGGATCTACTGGCTGATTCTGGTACGGGTATGGCTGCCGCTGACCGGTCGCCTGCCCTGGCGGATCCAGGCGTTCCTCACCGACGCCTACCAACGGGGCGTGCTACGCCAAACCGGGGCCGTCTACCAATTCCGCCACGCCCGATTGCAAGACCACCTCACCGCCGACACACCCACTGCGGCGCTTGCGGTCCGCAGGTAGCTGTACACGGTTTTCGCGGCTGATCCCGAATCCCCGGCCATCCCAGAGAACCTGGATGTGCTCCTGGTGCTGCGGCCAATCCAAAACCATCGCCGGTCAACCAAATCCGCCTGATACAATTCCGCACGAAAGTACTCGGCGCCGGTCATCCGACCACAATCGCGCCGCCACCCACAACCTCGTCCTCGACCTACGCGCGGCCGGGCGTGGCGAGGAGACTGAGCCAAGCACGGGCAGTGGCTCGCGGTGTCGTTCGTCGTGTCGGCCGCGGCGAGTGAGCTGCCGGTACAAGCAGCTCGCCCCTCGGGCCGCGCACCAGCTTCGGGAGTAGTCCCGGCCGTAGTTTTCGGCTACGCCATGCCCTGCACCACGGCGGCAGCGACGGCCTGGGCGCTGTCGCGGACACGTTGCCACGCCGCGGAGACGTCCTCCGGCCACTCCAGCGCGAGTGCTTCTCCAGGAGCGTTGTACGTGCCGAGAAATACGTCCATGCAGGTCAACAGCTTTCGGCACATGACCGCTCACCGTCCGACATGATCATGTCTTGTGCTGGTCCGCTTCGCCTACCTCGCTGTCGCCCATGCCTTCGCCGTGCTGCGGCTGTTGCCGATGACCGACCGTGAGAAGGATGTTGAGATCCTGGCCTTACGCCACCAACTCGCCGTGCTGCAACGGCAACTCGGCGACCGACGCCTGCAACTGCGACCTGAGGACAGGGCGTTCCTTGCCGCACTCCTCGTGCCGCTGGCTCGCTCG
>NZ_JBFAKG010000147.1:0-16881 GCF_040655595.1 Saccharopolyspora sp. NPDC050389 | reverse complement strand
GCGATGTTCATGAACGGCATGGACGCCACGATCGTCAACGTGGCGCTGCCCGCGATCGGCGCCGAGTTCGCCGTCCCGCCCACCGCCACCAAAAGACTCACGGCCCCGATCGAGCACAGGAGGACTTCGTGACCGAGACATTCACCGACTGGCTCCGCCAGCGCAGCGAGCCCGACTGGACCGCGGTCGTCACGCACCCGTTCACCCAGGGCCTGTTCGACGGGCTGGTGCCGGTCGAGTCGATGCGCTCCTACCTGGTGCAGGACTACCAGTTCGTCGACGACTTCCTGGCGCTGCTCGGTTCCGCGCTGGCCAAGGCGGATCGCTACTCGTCGCGGCTGGCGATCGCGGGCAGCATCGCCGTGGTCACCAGCGAGGAGAACACCTACTTCCAGCGCTCGTTCGACGCGCTGGGCGTCGGCGAGGCAGATCGGGTGCGCCCGGCGCTGGACGAGGCGACGGTGGCGTTCCGCGACGTGATGAACGACGCGAACGCGCGCGGCAGCTACGCCGAAGTGCTGACGGTGCTGACCGTCGCGGAGTGGACCTACCTGGAGTGGGCGATGCGCGCGCCGGCCTCGCTGCCGGAGAACTTCGTGCACGCGGAGTGGATCACGCTGCACAACAACCCGGGCTTCCAGGGCTGGGTGCGATGGCTGTGCGGCGAGCTCGACCGGATCGGCGCCGACCTCGACGAGCGAGAGCGGGCCCGCTGCCTGCGCCTGTTCCAGCAGGCGACCCGCTGCGAACTCGACTTCTTCAACGCCCACTGGCAGTGACCTGATCAGGTCCCGTGAGTACTTTGGGCTGCTATAGAGGCTGTTTTGGATGTGGTGACGTGCGGATGTGGTAACGCGGGCGTTTTGTATTTGAAGCGGCGCAGCCGCTTAGCCCACCCACGCAACCGGCACCGCCGCGGGTTCTCAGAGGTCTTCTCGCGAGGACAGCCCCGACGCGACGTATTGGACATACGTGTGTCGGGGATCCCACAGCGAGAAGGCCTCTGAGGTTCCGCCACCCGCACCGCCACGCAGGACGAGTTTGGAAACAGGTGCTATAGCGACACAAAGTACTCACGGGCTCATTCGAAGGCTCGTTGCAGCCCGTCGAAGGCCTGCCGGGCGAGGGGTTCGATCGCCGCCGCGATCTCCTCGTGGTCCGCGCCGCCGAGCGTGCGCCGGAAGACCTCCTCCAGCAGCACCCGGTACGCCGTCGCGGCTTGTGCTGCCAGCAGTTTCGCGGTGAATTCGGCGAGCTCCGGCGCCAGCGCGTCGGCCAGCGCACGCTCCCGCTGCTCGTGGATCTCCCGCAACCGGGCCAGCAGCGTCGGGCTTCCGCTGATCACGCGGACGAACTCGGCCCCGGAGAAGCCGATCAGCGCATCGCGCCGGGCCAGCGCCTCAAAGTAGGCGCGCCGCAGCGCCGCCGGGGCCGATTCGCCCGGTTCGCGCTCCGCGACCGCCTGCGCCGGCCCGGCGACCAGTTCCTCGTGCATGTCCAGGAGCAGGTCCTCCTTGCGCGGGAAGTGGTTGGTGACGGTCATCTTCGCCACCCCGGCCGCGCCCGCCACCTGCGCGATCGTCACGTTCTCGAAGCCGTGTTCGATGAACAGCCGCGTCGCGACGTGCGAAATCTCCTGCCGCGTCTGCCGCTTGCGCCGTTCCCGCAGTCCCTCCGTGCTCATGCCGAACACCCTAACCGTCATCTTAGGTCAAACCCAAACAATAGGCTTGACCTAATTATTAGGTTCGACCTACGTTGATCGCGGTTGCTCGAAACGAGGAGGTGCGATGACGGTTGCGAAGGCCGCCCCGGCGGCGCGATCGGACGACGAGGTTCCAGCGCAGCTGTGGCGGATGGCCGGCGTCCTGCTGCTCGGGGCGGTGCTGGGCGGACTGGACGCCACGATCGTCAACGTCGGGATCGACTCGATCGCCGACGAGCTGCGCAGCCCGCTGAGCACGATCCAGTGGGTGTCGACCGGCTACCTGCTGGCCGTGTCGCTGGTGATGCCGATCTCCGGCTGGGCGTCCGAGCGGTTCGGCGCCAAGCGGATGTGGCTGGTCTCGGTGGCCCTGTTCGTCGGCGGCTCCGCGCTCTGCGGCATCGCCTGGTCGGCTCCGGCGCTGGTCGCGTTCCGGATCCTGCAGGGCATCGGCGGCGGGATGATGCAGCCGATCGGCCAGTCGATGGTCGCCCAGGCCGCCGGGTCCCGGATCGGCCGCGTGATGGGCGTGACGTCGATCCCGGTGATGCTCGCGCCGGTGGTCGGCCCGATCCTCGGCGGCGCGATCGTGCAGAGCCTGGACTGGCGCTGGATGTTCCTGATCAACCTGCCGATCGGGCTCGTCACGCTGTGGTTGGCGGTGCGGGTGCTGCCGTCCGCGCCGGGCATCGCGAGCGGCAACCGGCTGGACTCCGTCGGCCTGCTGCTGCTCTCGCCCGGGCTGGCCGCCCTGGTGTACGGGTTCGCGGCAGCCGGGACTTCCGGCGGTTTCGGTTCTACGTGGACGGTGGTGCCGCTGGCCGCAGGCGCGGCGCTGCTGGTCGGCTACGGCGTGCACGCGCTGCGGGGCCGTGTCACGCCGCTGATCGACCTGCGCTTGTTCGCGCGCCGGGGTTTTGCCGCCGCCACCGGCAATTCAGTCCTGCTCGGCGCCTCGCTCTACAGCTCGATGCTGTTGATTCCGCTTTACTACCAACAGGTTCAGCACGTCGGTGCGCTCGCCGCCGGGCTGCTGCTGGCCCCGCAGGCGCTGGGCACCGCGATCACCACGTTCGCGGCCGGGCGGCTCTCCGACCGGATCGGATCGCGACCGCTGCTGCTCACCGGCATCCTCGTGGCCCTGGTCGGAACGGTGTCGTTCACCCAGCTCGCCGCCCAGCCGCCCGGCTGGCTGCTGACCGCTTCCCTGCTGCTGCGCGGAATCGGGATGGGCATGACGATGGCGCCCGGCATGGCCGCGGTCTACCGGAGCGTGCAGCGGCACGAGGTTCCGCGCGCTGCCAGCGCGCTGAACGTGCTGAACCGGATCGGCGGATCGCTGGGCACCGCGCTGCTGGTGGTGGTGTTGCAGGGCTCGTCGGCGCCGGAACCGGCGGCCGCGTTCGGCGACACCTTCTGGTGGGCGTTCGGCATCACCGCGTTGAGCCTGATCCCCGCTTTCCTGTTGCCCGCCGCGGAAAAGGAGTCGAAGTGACCTTGCGCCTGATGAGCGTGCACGCCCATCCCGACGACGAGTCCAGCAAGGGCGCCGCCACCCTGGCCCGCTACGCGGCCGCAGGAGCGGAAGCGCTGGTCGTGACCTGCACCGGCGGAGAGTGCGGCGACGTGCTCAACAAGCGGCTGGATCGCCCCGAAGTGCGGGCGAACCTGGCCGCGATCCGCAGGCAGGAGATGGCCGCCGCCGCTGAGATCCTCGGCGTGCGGCAGCGATTCCTCGGGTTCGTCGACTCCGGGCTGCCCGCCGACGGCGAGCCGCTGCCGGACGGCTGCTTCGCCGTCCAGCCGCTCGCGGTCGCGGCCCGGCCGCTGGTCGCCGCGATCCGCGAGTTCCGGCCGCACGTGGTCATCACCTACGACGAATCCGGCGGCTACCCGCATCCCGATCACATCAGGACCCACGAGGTGACCGCCGCCGCCTTCGAGGCGGCCGCCGATCCGGCGCGCTACCCCGACGACGGGCGGCCGTGGCAGCCGCTGAAGCTCTACTACCAGGCCGCGCTGTCCCGCTCGTGGTTCGAGGCGCTGGACGAGGCGATGACGGCGCGCGGGCTGGAGTCGCTGTTCGCGCCGGTGCTCGCCGAATGGCCGGACACCGCGCCGAACCTGGCCGTCACCACCCGGATCCGGTGCGCGGAGCACTTCGAGACCAGGGATCGAGCGGCGCTCGCGCACGCCACGCAGATGGATCCGGACCACCCGTTCTTCGCGCACCCGCGCGAAGTCGAGCGGGAGGTGTGGCCGACCGAGGACTACCACCTGGCCCGCAGCCTGGTCGAAACGACGTTCCCCGAGGACGACCTGTTCGCCGGGATCGCGACGGGCTAAGACCCGTGTGCACTTTGTGTCGCTATAGCAGCACAAAGTGCACACGGGGCAGTGAACCGGATCAGAGGATGTCGGCCGGGCTGTAGGCCGCCGCCTCCGGGTGGCGCGTGGTGATCTTCTCGATCTGACCGACGAGGTCGCCGACCTGAGCCGCAGCCGCGCCGGTGAAGGCGAGGCGGTCGGCCAGCAGGGCGTCCAGCTCGGCCCGGTCCAGCGGGAGGCGGTCGTCGGCGGCCAGCCGGTCCAGGAGGTCGTTGCGCTCCGCGCCCTGCTCGCGCATCGCGAGCGCGACCGCCACCGCGTTCTCCTTGATCGCCTCGTGCGCGGTCTCCCGGCCGACGCCGGCTCGCACCGCCGCCATCAGCACCTTCGTGGTGGCCAGGAACGGCAGGTAGCGGTCGAGCTCGCGGGCGACCACGGCGGGGAACGCGCCGAACTCGTCGAGCACCGTCAGGAACGTCTCCAGCAGGCCGTCGAAGGCGAAGAACGCGTCCGGCAGCGCCACCCGGCGCACCACGGAGCAGGACACGTCGCCCTCGTTCCACTGGTCGCCGGCCAGCTCGCCGACCATCGACACGTAGCCGCGCAGCACCACCGCGAGGCCGTTGACCCGCTCGCAGGACCGGGTGTTCATCTTGTGCGGCATCGCGCTGGAGCCGACCTGCCCCGGCTTGAAGCCCTCGGTCACCAGCTCGTGCCCGGCCATCAGCCGGATCGTGGTGGCCACGTTGGACGGCGCGGCGACGAGCTGGGCGAGCGCGGTGAGCACCTCGAAGTCCAGCGAGCGCGGGTAGACCTGGCCGACGCTGGTCAGCGTGCTGCCGAAGCCGAGGTGGCCGGCCACCCGGCGCTCCAGCTCGGTGAGCTTCGCCGGGTCGCCGCCGAGCAGGTCGAGCATGTCCTGCGCGGTGCCGACCGGGCCCTTGATGCCGCGCAGCGGGTAGCGCGCGAGCAGCTCCTCCAGCCGGTGGAAGCCGACGAGCAGCTCGTCGGCGGCGGTGGCGAAGCGCTTGCCGAGCGTGGTCGCCTGGGCGGCGACGTTGTGCGAGCGCCCGGCCATGACCAGCTCGCCGTACTCGCCGGCGAGCTTGCCGAGCCGCGCCAGGACGGCGACCGTGCGGTCGCGGACCAGCTCCAGGCTGAGCCGGACCTGCAGCTGCTCGACGTTCTCGGTGAGATCCCGGGAGGTCATGCCCTTGTGGATCTGCTCGTGGCCGGCGAGGGCGTTGAACTCCTCGATGCGGGCCTTGACGTCGTGTCGGGTGACGCGCTCGCGGGCGGCGATGGAGTCCAGGTCGACCTGCTCCAGCACCCGCTCGTAGTCGGCGACCGCGTTCTCCGGGACCTCGATGCCGAGGTCGGCCTGGGCGCGCAGCACCGCGAGCCACAGCTTGCGCTCCAAGATGATCTTCTGCTGCGGGGACCACAGCTCGACCAGCTCGGGCGAGGCGTAGCGGGTGGCGAGGACGTTCGGAATGCTGGGCTTGACCGTCACGAACAGCCAGGATACCGGCGACCTGCCCCCGTTCGGCCCACCCGGTCGCACCACGCCGGAAGCCGCTACCGACCGCGACGCGTGGGACGCATGGGACACGTGAAGGGCACCTCGGGAACACCTGGTGCCCTTCACGCTTCACCCGGCCCGGTCAGTGCAGCGCGAGCTCCGGGTTGGCCGCGAGCACGTCGAGCTGCTCGAAGGGCACCGCGACCTCCGGGCGCTTCGTCGGGTCCTGCTGGTCGTCGATGATCGGGTCGTAGTTGTAGCTGCTGACCATCGTCACGCTGCCGTCGAGCATGTAGTGGTCCGCCGTCGCGACCACGTAGCCGTCGCTCTCCAGGCGCCGGTGCACCAGCACCGAACCGTCTTCGAGCAGCCGGCCTTCGCAGAAGGTCACCGGCGTTCCACCCGGGTTCTCGCACGACTCCTTGGGCGACTTCTGCACCACGCCCGGAGCGTTGTACTGCATGGTGACCCCGGTGCGGCCTATCTGGTCGCGGAAGACCGTCGTGCCGTGCAGGAACTGCGTGTCGCTGAGCTGCTGCGGCTTCGGCGTCACCGGGTCCACGGCGTGCGGGACGGCCGTCGGGAACACCGCCTCCATCCGCTGCTGCAGGGCGGTGGCGTGCTTGTCCATCTCCTCCGGCGGGTAGTTCGGCGGGGTCGTCCCGGCCGGGGGCCACTGGATGTCCGGGACGTCCGCGGCGCCATCGGCCGCCGCCGACAGCGGCAACGTCAACAGCGAGGTGGCGGCCAGGGTGACTGCGGCGGCCACCCGGCCGAGCCGGGAACCGCGGTTGGTCATAGTGCGCATTTCTGCATTTCCCTTCTTCTTCGGACAGCACGACCATTCCGGCCGAGCCGGTGGTTCGGGTTGGAAGTGGTTCAGCCCGGCAGCGCGAACTCGGGGTCGGTCGCGAACTGGTCGAGCCGATCCACCTGCACCTGGCGGTAGGCGCTCAGGCCCGCGGCCTCCTGGCCGGCGGAGTGCGAAGCGGTGGCCGAAACGACGGTGCCGCCGGTCCGGAAGTGCCGGACGATGTGCGTCTTCGGCCCGTCCTCGCCCCGGGAGGCGGTCACGCTCTCCACGACGATCGATCCGTCGTCCAGCGTGCGCAGGGTGCAGCTCAACACCGCCTGCGTCGGCTCGTCGCCGTCTCCGCACGCCTGCGCGGGCTGGACCGACACCGTCCCCGGCCCCTGCACGACCACCGTCAGCCGCATCGGCAGGTCGACCGACATCCCCGGCTGCTGCGACGGGAGCCCGTACTTGAAGTTCGCCCGCACGATGACGGTCGCCGGCGCCTCGGTGCCGAAGCCCGATCCGAGGCCGTGCGGCTGGGTGGTGGTGACGTCGAAGGCCCCGGTGTCGACCTTGGGGATGATTTCGGCCAGGTGGCCGCGGATCCGCTCGCCCTCGGCGATCAGCTGCGACTCGGGCAGGCTCATCGGCGCCATGCCCTTCGGCGGCCACTCGATCGGCTTGACCGCACTGACCTGCGGTGCCGCCGGGGCGATCGGCGTCGGGCCGGTCATCATGCCCGGCACGGCGGCCGCGCCGGCCAAGACGACGAGGGTCGCCGCCACGGCGCCGATCGTGGCGCGCCGCCTACGCTGCCGGCGCTTGCCCTCGGCGACCAGGTCGTCCGGCGAGAAACCCAGCGGCGGCTCGTCGTCGACGGCGGCCCGCATTCCCTCGCGCAGCAGTTCTTCCTGCATCACTCGCTCCTCCTCGCGGCCGTCGAGGCCAGGTCGGGATCGGATTTGGTGATGGCCGCGCGCAGGTTCTCCAGTCCACGCGACGCCTGGCTCTTGACCGTGCCTTCGGAGCACCCGATGGCCGCGGCGACTTCGGCGATGGGCAGGTCCTCCCAATAGCGCAGGACGAGCACCGCCCGCTGCTTCGGCGGGACCTCGGACAACGCGCGCAGCAGCAGCTCCCGGCTCCACGAACGCAGTCCCGCCTCGGCAGGATCGGCCGTGTCATCACCGGTTTCCGGCAGCGAGCCGTCCCGCCGCTCCGCGCGCCGCCACGGCCGGCGGCTCTCATCGAGCCACGCCCGGAACAGCACCTTCCGCGCATATGCGTCCACTGTGGACATGTTGACCCGCTTCCAAGCCCGGTAGAGCTTGAGGAGCGTGTTCTGGACGAGGTCTTCGGCGAGGTGCCAGTCCCCGCACAGCAGGTACGCCGAGCGGCGCAGCCACAGCGCACGCGCCGCGGCGAACTCGCGGAACTCCTGTTCCCGTTCGGCCCGCATGGAATCGGCCCCCTTTCGCGCTACCGCCGTTGTTTACGGAGCCGGGCCGCGCGGGGTTGCACGGACGCGCAACCTGATTTCGAATCCCCCGAGGATCACCACGACCGCATCCTGGCCGCCGCCACCTGATCGGTCCAGCACCGCACGTGCGGCCGCTCCGCGCCGATGCACGTGCACTCGCATTTCGGCAGGTGATCCCGTTGCGGCGGCGCGAAATTCACGGTCGAGACCGGATCGGCACATTAATTCGGGACTAAATAACCCGACCCCCGCTGGACGGCGGCAAATCCCGACCATATCGTTGGTGCACCACCGGGTTGACGCGAACAAAGGGACTCGAACGGATGGCCATCGACGTGTTCCGCGATGAGCGGCAGGACGTGTTCTGGATCGTCGGTATGGGCCTCACCCTGAGACACGCCACCACGTTTCGCCCTGGCGCGGTGTACGCGGGGCAGTCGATACCGGCCCTGTGCGGCGCCGCGCTGAAGGTTCCGCAGCCCACTCCCAGCGGCCGCGAACCGAACTCGAAACCGGTCACCGACAAATGCCAGGAATGCTCGCGGGAAGCCGCCGACGGCGATTTCGCGGAAACTACCTGGGACTTCTGACCACCCCGGCCGACCGGCGGAAAATCGGTCGACCGGCCGCACGGCGCGAACTACCGTCGATGTCACCATGGCTTCGCGCGGTTCGAGTTCACCCCGGTTCCTGTGGTCCCTGCTCGCACAACGGCCGGGACTGCTGACGCTCGCGACCATTTCCGGCGCGTTGTGGATGCTGCCGACGGCGCTGATGCCGCTGGTGGTCGGCCGGGCGATCGACGAGGGGATCCGCGACGGCGTCGATGGCGCGCTGCTGGGCTGGGTGCTGGTCGTGGCGGCGCTCGGCCTCACGCTGATGGTCACCGCCGGCACGCTGAACTGGGCCGCGCACACGCTTTGGCTGCACGGCGCGGTGGGTTCCCAGCGGATCGTGCTGGGCCACGTGATCGGCCTCGGCGGCGCGCTGACGCGCAAGGTCCGGGCGGGCGAGGTGGTCACGGTCGGCGCGACGGACATCTACCGCATCGGCGGGGTGTTCGAGGTGATCGGGCGGGCCACCGGATCGCTGGTCTCCTTCGCGGTCGCCGCCGCCGCGGTGCTGTGGATCTCGCCGGTGATGGGCGTCGTCGTGCTGATCGGCGTGCCGCTGGCGACCGTGGGCATCGGGCCGCTGCTGGCCCCGCTGCGCCGCCGCGAGGAAGCGCAGCGGGAGGAGCTGTCGCAGGTCAGCGCGCAGGCCGCGGACATCGTGTCCGGGCTGCGGATCCTGCGCGGCGTCGGCGGCGAGTCCCGCTTCCACGCGCGGTTCGTCGACGCCTCCCAGCGGGTCCGGGTCGCCGGGGTGGCCGCCGGGCGGATCGAGGCGCTGCTGGCCGCCGCGGAGATCCTGCTGCCCGGCCTGGTCACGGTGCTGGTCACCTGGATCGGCGCGCGGCTGGCGCTGGACGGCGACATCAGCGTCGGCGAGCTCGTCGCGTTCTACGGCGTGTCGGCGTACCTGGTCATCCCCGTCCGCACTGCCACCGAAGCGGCCTACGCGTTCGCGTCCGCGCAGGTCGCGGCCGGTCGGATGGGCTCGCTGCTGCGGCTGGAGCCCGAGCCCGCGCCGCCGGAGCACCCGAACCCGCTGCCGCCGGGCCCGCTGGATCTGTTCGACGAGGCGAGCGGGCTGCGCATCCCGGCGGGCGAGCTGACCGTGATCGACGCGGGCGAGCAGGCGGAAGCCCTCGCGGAACGCCTCGCGGGTGAGTCGATCGCGGGCGGCGTGCCGCTGCGCGACGTCGAGCCGGACGAGGTGCGCCGCCGAATCGTGTTGGCGCACAACCAGGACCAGCTGTTCTCCGGTCCGGCCCGCGCCGAGATCGACCTGGAGTCCGATGTGGACGTCGAAAGCGCGTTGCACGCGGCCGATGCGCACGACGTGATGTCCGCACTGCCCGCCGACGGGCTGCTCGACGAACGCGCCCGCTCGCTCTCCGGCGGGCAGCGGCAGCGCCTGCTGCTCGCCCGCGCGCTGTGCGCGGACGCCGACGTGCTGATCCTGGACGAGCCGACCTCGGCGGTCGATGCGCACACCGAGGCGAGGATCGCCGAGCGGATCGGCGAATTCCGCCGGGGGCGCACCACCGTGGTGCTGAGTCAAAGTCCATTGTGGATGGCCGTGGCCGATCAGGTGCGATACGCGGGAGCCGACGCATGAGCACGAAACTGCCGCTGGCGGGCGGAGCAGCGGTGCGCCGCTGGATGTGGCGCACGCTCCTGATGCACCGCCGCAGCTTCGCCGCGATGATGCTGCTGTTCGGCCTGGCGACGCTGGTCGGGCTGATCGGCCCGCAGATCCTCGGTTCCCTCGTCGACTCAGTGCTCACGGGCACCACGACCGGACACGTCGATCTGCTCGCCGCGGTGTTCCTCGTGGTGCTCGTGGTGCAGGCGCTGCTGGCTCGTTCGGCCCGGCTGCGGGCGACGATGCTCGGCGAGCACCTGCTGGCGGAATCGCGCGAGAGCATGGTGGGCCACGCGCTGCGGCTGCCGCTTGGCACCGTCGAGGCGGCCGGCACCGGCGACCTGCTCAGCCGCGCCACCACGGACGTCGACCGGCTCGACTACACGATCCGCAACGCCGCGCCCGAGATCACCACGGCGCTGATCACCATCGTGCTGACCGGCACCGCGATGATCATCACCTCGCCGCTGCTCGCCTGCGGGATGCTGGTCGCGGTGCCGCTGATGGTCTTCAGCACCCGGTGGTACTTCCCGCGTTCGCTGCCGAACGTCGAGCAGATCGCGGCGAACTGGTCGGAAGTCCAGTCGAGCACGCACGAATCCGTCGAGGGCGCGCGGGCCATCGCGGCCCTGCGGCTGGGCGCGCGCCGCCGGGCGCGCAACGAGCAGGTGCTCGGCCGGGCCGCCGAGTCGGAGAAGCGGCACCGGTACCTGCTCACCGTGTGGCTGCCGTTCCTGGAACTGTCGTACGTGCTGCCGATCGGCGCGATCCTGCTCATCGGCGGCTGGGCGTACCAGGCGGAGCTCGTCGAGCTCGGCACCATCATCACCGTCGTGCTCTACGCGCAGGCGATGTCGAACCCGTTCGACGAGCTGTTCATGTGGCTCGAAGAGCTGCAGACCGGGCACACGGCGCTGCAACGAATCCTCGGCGTCCGCGAGGTCCCGGCGGCCGACGACGCCGCGCCCCGGCCGGAAGAGGCGCCCGGCCGCGACCTGGTGATCCGCGACGTGCGCTTCTCCTACCGGGAGGACCGGGAGATCCTGCACGGCATCGACCTGACCGTGCCGGCCGGGCAGCGGCTGGTAATCGTCGGTCCGTCCGGCGCGGGCAAGTCCACGCTCGGCCGGTTGATCGCCGGCATCAGCCGGCCGGACTCCGGATCGGTCGCCTTCGGCAGCACGGAGATCACCGACCTGCCCGCGGCGCAGCTGCGCCGCGAGGTGGTGCTGCTGACGCAGGAGCACCACGTCTTCGCCTGCACGCTGCGGGAGAACCTCGCGCTGGCCGACGGCGATCCGAACGACGACCAGCTGACCGACGCGCTCAAGGCGGTCGGGCTGCAGGACTGGGTGGAAGCGCTGCCGGACGGGCTCGACACGGTCCTCGGCGCGGGCGGCCACGCGGTTCCGGCAGCCCGCGCGCAGCAGCTCGCGTTGGCCCGGGTGCTGCTGGCCGACCCGCACACCGTCGTCCTCGACGAGGCGACATCGCTGCTGGACAACGTCACGTCGCGAGAGCTCGAACGGGCACTTTCGACGCTGCTGGCGGGGCGCACGGTGATCGCGATCGCGCACCGGCTGCACACCGCGCGCAACGCCGACCAGGTGGCCGTGATGTCGGACGGGCGCATCGTCGAGCTGGGCAGCCACGAGGAACTGCTCGACGCCGGCGGCTCGTACGCGCGGCTGTACCGGGTGGCTCAGCCGAGCTGAGAACGCAGCATCCGCCGCGCCGCGCCGCGGGGATCGGGATCGCTTTCGATCAGCGCGTTCACCACCGCGCCGTCCACCAGCGCGATCAGTTCGAGCAGCCGTTCGCGGCCGACCTCCATGCCGCTGCGGGCGAAGATCTCCGCGAGCAGGTCGTGCAGTTCGGCGCTGAGCTCGCGCATCAGCGGCGCCAGGTACGGGCGGCGCGGCGAGCCGACCAGCCGCTCGTAGCGCAGCAGCACCGGCTCCGCGCCGCCGTCACGTGATCCGGTGCCCAGCAGGAGGTCCAGCAGCAGCTCGATCACCGCGTCGGTGCCGCGCGGGCGCTCGGCGAGCTCGTCGAGCCGGGCCCGGCCGGTGGCGAGCTCCTGCCGCGACTCGTGCTCGACAGCGGCGCTGACCAGGTCGTCCAGGGACGAGAAGTAGTAGGTCGTGGAGGCCAGCGGCAGCCCGGCGCGCTCGGCGACCGCGCGATGCCGCACGGCGTCGAAGCCGCCCTCGGCCAGCAGCTGCGCGGCTGCCACCACCAAGGCCTGCCGCCGCCGCTCGCCCTTCGGAGTACTGGCCGCTGTCATGTCTGCCGATCCTATTCGTCAGCGAGCACGGCGTGGTCACGCGAACGGGTCGTGAGCGGTGACGGCCGTCAGCACGACCACCACCACTCACGACCTCCGACCCGCGACTCGCCCGGGCCGGTAGCGCAGTTTCGCGAAAATCCCCGAGCGACGGGAAGCTGCTCCATGATCACCACGGCCTGTTCGCCCAGGCATTGCCGATTTCGCGCCCCTCCGCAGGCGAGGCAGGGCCCGTCAGTGGCCGGCACCGGCCAGGTTCAGGCCGATCACGCCGGCGACGATCAGCACGATCGAGACCAGCTTCATCGTGGAGAAGCCGTCGCCCAGCCAGACCATGCCCACGATCGCCGTCAGCGCGGCGCCGATGCCGGTCCACACCGCGTACGCGGGGCCCGCGGGCAGCACCCGCATCGCGTACGCCAGGCCCGCGAAGCTGATGGCGGCCAGCACGAAGAACGACACCGTCGGGATCAGCCGGCTGAAGCCGTGCGAGAGCTTGAGCGAGATCGCCCATCCCGCCTCGAAAACTCCGGAAATCATCAGAATGATCCAGGCCATCATCGCTGGTCGCCCTTCCCTCGATCCGGCAGCCGGGCCGCTCACCCGCTGTCTGGTACTAACGTACCAATAATCTGGTACATCCGTACCGTTCTGGTGAGCGAAGACACCACGAGCCGGACACAAGGGACATGCCGAGGAAGGTTTCAGCAGGTCAGCGCCCGTGTGTGGTTTGTGCTGCCATAGCGGCAGAAAACACGCACGGGCACTGACCAGGCCGAACGATCGCGCCGCCGAACGATCAGAACTGGGCGGCGAGGTCGCCCGCGATCGACGCGATCCGCGCGCTGTAAGGCGCCGCCGGAGAGCCGGTGTCAGGATCGCTGAGCACGACGACCAGCTTGCCGCTGCGCGCCTTGCGCACCGACTGCTCGGTGCCGTCCGGGCGCCGCACGTCGCCGGGCGTCGACTGCTCCGGCGACACCGCGCCTGCCGGGCTCACGATCGCCGTGACGCTGCCTGTCGAAGTCCCGTCGCGCAGCACGAACGAAGCCGTCTTCGCACCGGACGGGCACGGGTCGGAAGCCACTGGAGCCGTCCCGGCCGCCTCCGGCAACTGCTTGGTCACCGCCGCCGCGAGCTGCGCATCCGGCCCGCACCGGCCCGAGCGGTCGCCCAGAACTCCCGGCCCGTCGACGCGCGGGGAGATCGACGCGGTCTCCGGCGTCGAATTGCTCGCGACGTTGTCGGTCGACGCCCCGAACAGGCCGGTGCCAACGCCGACGCCGCCCACCAGCACGGCCGCCGCGACCACCGTGCCGCCCAGCGCCGCCACCCGGCGCCGCGCCGTGATCCGCCGCGATGCCTGCGCCACGTCACGCTCGTCGAACGACGCCGGAGGCACGGACTGCACCGAATCACGGAACAGCTCCTCGAGCTTGTGCTCGTCCACCTACCCGCACCTCCTCACGCCGACCGCAGGTCGCCGAGCTCATCGCCCAGCGCTTCCCGCAACGCCGCCAGCCCCCGGGCGCACTGGCTCTTCACGTTTCCTTCGCTGCACTTCATGACTGCCGCCACCCCCGCGACGTCCAACCCCTCAAGGAATCGCAGCACCAACACCGCCCGCTGCTTCGGCGGCACCTTCTGCAGGCCGGCGAGCAGGGTCTGCTTGGTCGCCACCGCGTTGTCCACGTCCGGCGAGTCCGCCGGCCGGTCCGGCAGCACCTCCGCGGCGCGCTCCCGCCGCCACGGCCGCCGGGACTCGTCGATCACCGCACGGGTCAGGGTGCGCCGCACGTACGCGTCCAGCGCGCCCTTGTCGCGAACTTTGCGCCAGTGCCGGTGCAACGCGATGAAGGCGGTCTGGGCGAGATCGTCCGCGCGGTGCCAATCGCCGCACATCATGTACGCCATTCGACGCACCGCCTCCCGCCGAGCCACGAAGTACTCCGCGAACTCCTGCTCTTCGCGCTGGTCCACGCGGAACTCTCCGCTCGTTGTGCCTGCACTTGTACGACGGAATCGCCGGCCTCGGCCGTTGCACGCCCCGACAATCCACCTGTGATTGATACCGCAGGCGCCGCAGCGCTGTCAGCAGGGCTGCTGCCCAAACCCGGCGCGGATGTGGTGTGATCTATTCGTGACCAACACGGCGCCGATCGACCTCCGTTCCGACACGGTCACGCGTCCCGACGAGCAGATGTCCGCGGCCATGGCCGCGGCCGAAGTCGGCGACGACGTGCTCGACCACGACCCGACGATGCGCGCGCTCGAAGAACGCGCCGCTCAGCTGCTCGGCACCGCCGCCGCCCTGTGGGTGCCCAGCGGCACGATGGGCAACCTGATCGCCCTGATGCTGCACCTGAAACGCGGCGACCGGTTCCTCGCACCGCGCGGCGCGCACGTGCTGAACCACGAGCTCGGCTCCGCCGCCTGGCTGGCCGGCGGCATGCCGGAGCCGCTGGAGTGGAGCGCCGGGCCGGGCCGCCCGACGGCCGAGGCGGTGCGGGCCCAGCTCAACGGCGCAGCGGCCTACGACATGCTGCACACGACGCTGTTGTGCCTGGAGAACACGCACAACGGCGCGGGCGGCGCGGTGGTCCCGCCCGACGAGCACGTCATGCTCGCGGCGGCCGCCCGCGAAGGCGGCCTGAAGGTCCACCTCGACGGCGCCCGGATCTGGAACGCCTCGGTCGCGCTCGGCGTGCCGCCGGCCGCGCTGACCGTCGGCGTCGACACCGTGCAGGCCTGCCTGAGCAAGGGGCTCGGCGCGCCGGTCGGCTCCGTCGTCGCAGGCAGCGAGGACTTCGTCGGCGAAGCCCGCCGGGTGCGCAAGATGCTCGGCGGCGGCGTCCGGCAGGGCGGCGTGCTCGCCGCGGCCGGGCTCGTCGCACTGGACCGGCTCGACGCGCTCGCCGAAGACCACGACAACGCCCGCGCCCTCGCCCAAGGGCTGGCCGAGCTCGGCTGGGACGTCACCACGCCGCAGACCAACATCGTTCTTGCGGCGGTTCCGGACGTGCGGCTGACGCTGCGACGCTTGCAGGCGATCGGGGTGCGGGCGGTGCCGATGAGCGGGCAGGTCCGGTTCGTGACGCACCGCGACGTGTCCAAGACCGACATCGAGGAAGCGCTCCGCCGGATCGGCGGAGCCCGGCTGTAGGACTTCTGCCTGGAGGGCACGTGGTGCGTTGGATCGTGTTCGACTACGGCGAGGTGATCAGCCGGCGCACGACGGCGCTGCCCGATATCGCGGCGATGCTCGGCGTCGAGCCACCGGAGTTCGAGCGGGCCTACTTCGCCGAGCGCACCGCCTACGACCGGGGTCTGTCCGATGTGGAGTACTGGCGGGCGGTCGCGGCGCGGTTGGGCAAGGACGTCGACGCCGAGCTGTCCACGCGGCTGACCCGCGCCGACGTCGGCGGCTGGCTGCAGACCGCACCGGAATCCGTGCAACTACTGGAAGATCTGCACCGGCAGGGCGTCACGATGGCGGTGCTGTCCAACGCGCCGTCGTCGTTCGGGCGCGAGGTGGAGCAGGAGAGCTGGGCGAGGCTGTTCAAGCACCTGATCTTCTCAGGAGACCTGCGCCTGGCGAAGCCGGACGCTGCGATCTACCGGGCGTTGCTAGAAACGCTCGACGCTCCGGCAGCGGAGTGCCTGTTCTTCGACGACCGCCAAGAGAACGTGGACGGCGCCCGCGAAGCGGGCCTCCACGCGGAGCGCTGGCAGGGCGCGGACGCGGCCCGAGCCGTCCTCCGTGCCCACGGCATCCTGCCCTGACTCGGTCCTCACGCGCGAAGGGCGCCTTCGACCAGGTCGAAGGCACCCTTGCGCATCAGCGAGTGGTTCAGGGTTTGATCTGCTTGCGGTCCCGGGCCCAGCCGATCGCGGCGGTGGCGACGAACAGCACGCCGCCGATCACGGCGAGCCAGAACAGTCCCTTGATGACGAAGCCCGCCACCGAGATCACCAGCCACAGCAGCAGCAGTCCGCCGATCACTTTCCACAACATCGCACGCACCTCAGCTCGCCCGCGCCGTTCCCGTCCTACCTCCCCAGCCTGCCAGATCATCGGCCCGAATCTACCTGCCGAAGCCGATACCAGGGAAAACTCAGGGAACCCCGAGCCGGTCACCCACACAGTCGTGAGCACTTTGTGTCGCTATAGAGCCTGTTTCCGAACTTGTTTTGCGTGGCGGTGCGGGTAGCGGCCCCCCTGCGGGAATTACGGTCGCCTTCTCGCTGTGGGGTCCCCGACATCATGAATGCCAATTCACCACGTCGGGGCTGTCCTCGCGAGAAGACACCTGAGAACCCGCGGCGGTGCAAGCGGCGTAGGTGGGCTAAGCGGCTGCGCCGCTTCAAAGACAAAACCCGCGCTACCACACCTCACACCACGACATCCAAAACAGCCTCTATAGAGGCTGTTTTGGAAGGGGTTGTGTGTGGTTGTGATATGTGGCTGATGATCACGTGTGAGGGCGTGTCGTAGCCACAGACAAGGGCGGGT
>NZ_JBFAKG010000146.1:11390-17558 GCF_040655595.1 Saccharopolyspora sp. NPDC050389 | reverse complement strand
CACGCCCTCACACGTGATCATCAGCCACATATCACAACCACACACAACCCCTTCCAAAACAGCCTCTATAGCAGCCCAAAAGACTCACGGCCCCGTTGGGAACAGGAACTCAGTAGCCCTGGTAGCCGCCGCCCTGGGACATGGCCTTCAGACCCGGGTGTCCCTCGAAGCCGCCGTAGCGGTCGAAGGTGTAGCGGACGCCCGCGATGATGTTGTCCACCGGGTTGTAGATGTCGTCGTGCCCGGGGAGTTTGTGCGCCTGGAACGTCGGGTCGATGCACTGCATCAGGCCCTTCGACGGCGTTCCCTTCGCCGCGTTGGAGTCCCAGTCGTTGATCGCGTGCGGGTTGCCGCCCGATTCCTTCTGGATGATCGTCCAGATCTCGTCGATGTTGTCCTCGGTGACCGGAATGCCGTTGGCCTGCAGGATCTTGATGGCCTCGCGGATCCACTCCTCGACGTTGCCGGGCGGCGGGCCACCGCTGGGCGGGCCACCGCTCGGCCCGAGCCCGCCACCGCCGCCGGACTCACCGCCACCACCACCGCCGGAGCCGCTGCCGGAGCCGCTGCCAGAACCGCCCGAGCCGCCGGACGAGTTCGACTCGCCGCCGGGCGTGCTGGACTGCTGCTCGGTCGCCTCGGGCGGCGTCATGTCCCAGTCGACCTGCCGGCCCGGGGCCGGTGTGAACGGCTGCTCGCCTGCCTTCGGCAGCGCGGAGAACACGTCGGTCAGCCCAGCCGTGGCGCCGCGCAACTCGCCCAGCGCGGCGCCGAGCTTCGCGTTCGCGTCGTCGATCTTGCCCTTGGCCTCCTGGGCGTGCTCCTTCATGGCCTTGGTGATGGCGTCGTCGCGCCGCTGCGCCGCCTCTTCCTTGGCCGCGTCGTCGGCCGCTCCGGCGATCTCCTTCTGGTACGCGTCCTCGGCGGCTCGCGCATCCGACAGCGCCCGCTCGCCGATCGCGTTGACCTCGTCCTTGGCGGACTGCACGCCCTGCGCCGCCCGCTCCAGCACGTCGGCCGAGCTCTGCAGCGCCTCGCGGGCCTTGTCGAACCCGCCGGTCACCTTGCCCATGTAGCCGACGAATGCGTCCGCGGACTCGCCCTCCCACGCCCCGTCGAGACCGCGCACCGCCTGGCCGAGGTCCTGCCCGTGGTCGCCGGTGCGGCCGGCCGCGTCGCGCCAGCGGTTGCCGATCGCGCGGATGTCATCCGGCCTGCTGTTCTCGATCTTGCGCAGCTGCTCGGCGAGCTCGCCCCCGCCGGGCTTGCCCGCCACCTCTCCCGAAATCCCCATCAGGTCCCCAGCTCAGCGGAATGATTCGACGTTCGCCTGGTCGGTCTCGTCGACGGTGGTCCGCACCGCGTCGAGCGCGCCGCTGACGCTGCGCAGCAGCTGCTCGGCGGCGTCGAACTCGCGCTTGCCGGTCGCGTCGAACTCGGTGATCGCGGACGCGAACGAGCCCGCCGCCTCCAGCTCGCCGAAGATCGCTGCGTCGACGTGCTGACCTTCGAAGCCGTCCCCCACCGCCCCGACCGGCCCGGCCTTGCCGTCCACCGCCGACCGGCAGTCCTCCATGGCTTCCAGGTTGTAGCCCGCCTGGGTCACAGGCGCCTCCTCGTGCTCGACCCCGCGCACCCGGCGGCGGTCCCCCGCGGCCGGGTTCACCGCGGCCAGAGCAAGAACACCAGAAAAAACCGCCCGGTGACGGGATTTCCCCATCACCGGGCGGTTTTCGCCGAAGTTTCCGTTTTGGTCAGGAGTTCGGGATGGCGATCTCGCCCTGGACCGCGCGGAGCGCGATGTCGGTGCGGTAATGCGAGCCGGGCAGGTGCACGCCGGCGACCCGTTGGTACGCCGCCTCGCGGGCCGACTCCAGGTCCTCGCCGGTGGCCACCACCGACAGCACGCGACCGCCGGCGGAAAGCACCGCGCCGTCCTCGCGGCGCCGGGTGCCGGAGTGCAGGATGCCCTGCGCGTCGCCGCCCTGGATCACGTCGTCGACGCGCGGCCGGCCGGGATAGCCCTCCGCGGCGATCACGATGGTCACCGCGGCACCGGGCTCCCACTCCAGCGGCGGCTGCTCGGCGAGCTCACCGCGCGCGACGGCGTTGAACAACGACGCCAGCGGGGTGTGCAGCAGCGACAGCACGGCCTGGGTTTCGGGGTCGCCGAAGCGGCAGTTGAACTCGATCACCTGCGGGCCGCTGGAGGTCAACGCCAGCCCCGCGTACAGCAGCCCGGAGAACGGCGTGCCGCGGCGCGCGAGCTCGTCGACGGTGGGCTGCACGGCGGCGCGCACCACGGTCTCCACCAGGTCGTCCGGCGCCCACGGCAGCGGCGTGTAGGCGCCCATGCCGCCGGTGTTCGGGCCCGCGTCGCCGTCGCCGACGCGCTTGAAGTCCTGCGCCGGCAGCAGCGGGACCACCGTGGTGCCGTCGACCAGGCAGAACAGCGATGCCTCGGGGCCGTCCAGGAACGACTCCAGCAGCACCGGGTGCCCGCCGTCGAGCAGCTTGAGCGCGTGCGCGCGCGCCGCGTCGAAGTCGCCGGTCACCAGCACGCCCTTGCCGGCGGCCAGGCCGTCGTCCTTGACCACCCAGGTGGGGCCGAAGTGCGCCAGCGCGGCGTCCAGCTTCGCCGGGTTGTCGACCACTTCGCTGTGCGCGGTCGGCACCCCGGCCGCGAGCATGACGTCCTTGGCGAAGGCCTTCGAGCCTTCGATGCGCGCGGCGGCCTTCGACGGGCCGAAGCAGGCGATGCCGGCCGCCCGGACCGCGTCGGCCGCGCCCGCGACCAGCGGCGTCTCGGGGCCGAACACGACGAGGTCGGCCTTCCACTTGGTGGCCAGTTCGGCCACTTCAGCCGGCTTCGCGACGTCGACGCCGTAGGTCTCAGCCAGCGCAGCGGTGCCCGCGTTGCCCGGCGCGCAGGCCAGCGCGGTCACGGACGGGTCGCGGGACAGCGCCAGCACGATCGCGTGTTCCCGGCCACCGCCACCGATCACGAGGATTCGCACAAACCGTGAGCGTAGAGCGTGCGGCACGCCACGTCGGCAATGCCCCCGCACTTTTTGGCGCGGATGCCTCGCCGGGGGTGGCTCATCCGGCCGATCCCGGTAGTTCACCCGGCCGTTGTCGCGGGGTTGCCCGGCCTTGCGCGAATGGTCGATTGCGGCGGTCAGTGTTTTGCCCGAATGTGCAGCGTTGATCGACATGCTGCGCGAGAAACAGGAGGGCACATGACCATCCGGGTACGCCTGACGGCGCTGTCCGTCGCGGGTGCAGCGGCGCTTGGGCTGATCACCGCGCCCGCCATCGCCGCACCGAACCCGCCGCAGGGCGCCGACCAGGTGGCGGTCTTCGGGCACCGCGGCGCCTCCGGGTACCGGCCGGAGCACACGCTGGCCTCCTACGAGCTGGCGGCCCGGATGGGCGCCGACTACATCGAGCCCGACTTGGTGTCCACAAAGGACGGCGTGCTGGTCGCGCGGCACGAGAACGAGATCGGCGGCACCACCGACGTCGCCGACCACCCCGAGTTCGCCGGCCGCAAGACCACCAAGGTCATCGACGGCGGCTCGATCACCGGCTGGTTCACCGAGGACTTCACCCTCGCCGAGCTCAAGACGCTGCGCGCCAAGGAGCGCATCCCGGACGTCCGGCCGAACAACACGATCTACGACGGTCGCTACGAGGTGCCGACGTTCCAGGAGGTCCTGGACCTGCGCGCCCGGCTGTCCCGGGAGCTCGGCCGCCACATCGGCGTCGCCCCGGAGACCAAGCACCCCAGCTACTTCGCCAAGCTCGGCCTGGCGCTGGAGCCCGGCGTGGTCGAGGCGCTGACCCGCAACGGCCTGAACCGGCCGGACGCCAAGGTCGCCGTGCAGTCCTTCGAGGTGGCCAACCTCAAGGAGCTCGACCGGTCGCTGCGGGTGCAGCTCGTGCAGCTGATCAGCAACTCCGGCGCGCCGCAGGACTTCGTCGAGGCCGGCGATCCGCGCACCTACGCCGACCTGGTCAAGCCGGCGGGTCTGCGGGAGATCGCGGAGTACGCCGACGTGATCGGGCCGGACACCAAGGTGATCCTGCCGGTGAACGCCGACGGTTTCCTGACCGCGCCGACCACCGTCGTCGCCGACGCCCACGCGGCCGGCCTCGAGGTGGTGCCCTACACGGTCCGGGCGGAGAACAAGTTCCTGCCCGCGGACTTCCGCTCCTCGGCCGACCCGGCCGCCTTCGGCGACGCCTTCGGCTTCTTCCGGGCGCTGTTCGAGCAGGGCATCGACGGCATCTTCAGCGACCACCCGGACATCGCCGTCACGGCCCGCGACGAGTTCGCAGGCCGCTGACCGAAGCTCCACACCGGCTGCTCGTGAGGCCGGATGGAGCAGCGGCGCTGAGCGATCGGGCCATCGGGCCGCCTAGCCTGTCCATGTTGGACGGAGGTGCCTGGTGGCCCAATTGCTGCTCGTGCTGATCGGCGCCCTGCTGGTCACCGCGGTCGCGCGGAGTCGCGAGATCGCCGCCCCGCTGCTGCTGGTCCTGGTCGGCCTGGTCGTTTCGCTGATCCCCGGCACCGCGCGGCTGGAGATCGATCCGGAACTGCTGCTGACCGCGGTGCTCCCGCCGCTGCTGTACGCCGCCGCGCTGGAGAGCTCCTACACCAACTTCCGGGCCCGGATCGCGCCGATCGTGCACCACGGCGTGCTGCAGGTCGTCGCCACGTCGTTCCTGGTCGGTTGGCTGGCCTACACGCTCATCCCGGAACTGCCGCTGAACTCGGCGATCGTGCTCGGCGCGGTCATCGCACCGCCTGACGCGGTCACCGCCGCCGCGATCGGCCGCCAGCTGAAGCTGCCGCGCGGCATGATGACGATCCTCGGCGGCGAAAGCCTGATCAACGACGCCGCGGCGCTGACCATCTACCGGATGGCGATCGCCGCGGTCGTCGGCACCACGCCGTCCCTGGCTCAGGGCACGCTGGTGTTCGTGCTGGCCGTGGTGGTCGGCGTCGGCCTCGGGCTGGTGTTCGGGATCCTCGCGCAGATCGCCCGGACCCGTGTGCCGGACGTGCAGGTGGCGACCCTGCTGGGCGTGCTAGTGCCGTTCATCGCCTACCTCACCGCCGAGCAGCTGCACGGCTCCGGCGTGCTCGCGGTGGTCACCGCCGGGCTGTACGTCGGCCACAACCAGCCGCGGGCGCGGGCCGCCGGGCGGCTGCAGGAGCACACCGTCTGGGGGTCGATCAACCTGCTGCTGGAAAGCCTGGTGTTCGCCTACATCGGGCTGCAGCTGCAAACCGTCGTCGCGGCCATCGTCGCCTCCGGGCGCAACCTCGGCATGGTGTTCGCGTCGGCGCTGTTCATCCTGGCCACGACGATCGCGGTCCGGATCCTGTGGATGTTCGGCTCCAACTACCTGCCGGGCCTGTCGCAGCTGCTGGCCACCAGCACCAAGCGCGGCGTCCGGTGGCGGCGCACCGCCGTGCTGTCGTGGGCCGGGATGCGCGGCGTGGTCACGCTCGCCGCCGCGGGCGCGATCCCGCACACCACCGGCACCGGGGAGCCGTTCCCGGCGCGCGAGCTGATCCAGTTCATCGCGTTCGTGATCGCGGTCGGCACGATCCTGGTGCAGGGCACCACGCTGCCGTGGCTGATCCGGAAGCTCGGCATCACCGACCCGGACGAGGCCGCGCGCGACGACCAGGCGGAGGCGGAGGCCCGGGTGACCGCGACCAGCGCCGCCCTGCGGCACCTGGACGGGCTCACGCCCGACGGCCTGAACACCAGCCCGGAGCACTTCGACCGGATCATCGGCCGAATGAAGGACCTGGTGGAGCACCAGGGGATGGCCGCGGCGGAGCAGGTCGGACGCACGCCCGCGGAGCGGGCGGACACAGCGAGCAAGGTGTTCTCCGACTTGCGCCGCGACCTGATCGAGGTGCAGCGCTCGGCGATGGCCGACGAGCGGGACGCGGGCAACGTCGACGACGAGGTGCTGCGCCGCGTCCTGCGCGAACTCGACCTCCAGGAAGCCGCCCTCGACAGCTCCTGGCGCAACCGCTGAGATCAGCCGGCGTAGAGCACGGGTCGTGGGGGGGGGGGGGGGGGGTGTAGGAGGGGGGGGAGGAATAAGCCCCCGACAGCACCGGGGTGGGGGGGGTGTGGT
>NZ_JBFAKG010000146.1:6585-11380 GCF_040655595.1 Saccharopolyspora sp. NPDC050389 | reverse complement strand
GCCCCCGCCCACCCTTTTTTTCCCGGCGTTCTCTTCGGGGGTTTTTCTCCCCACAACCCCTAAACCCCCCCCCTACCCCCCCCACGACCGGCTCACGCCATGGTGTGGCGGACGATGGTCTGGTCGCGGCCGGGGCCGACGCCGATCGCCGAGATCCGCGCCCCGGCGAGCTCCTCGATCCGCTCGATGTAGGCCCGCGCGTTGGCCGGCAGGTCGTCGAAGCTGCGCGCCCCGCTGATGTCCTCCCACCAGCCCGGCATCTCCTCGTACACCGGCACCGCGTGGTGCACGCCGGTCTGCGTCATCGGCATCTCGTCGACCCGCTCGCCGTCCACGTCGTAGGCCACGCAGATCGGGATCGTCTCCAGCCCGGACAGCACGTCCAGCTTGGTGAGGAAGTAGTCGGTGATCCCGTTGACCCGGGTCGCGTAGCGCGCGATCACCGCGTCGAACCAGCCGGTGCGCCGCGAGCGGCCGGTGGTCACGCCGAACTCGCCGCCCTGCTTGCGCAGGTTCTCGCCGGCCTCGTCGGTCAGCTCGGTCGGGAACGGGCCTGCGCCGACGCGGGTGGTGTAGGCCTTCAGGATGCCGATCACCGCGTTGATCTTCGTCGGGCCGATGCCGGATCCGGCGCAGGCGCCGCCCGCGGTCGGGTTCGACGAGGTGACGAACGGGTAGGTGCCGTGGTCGACGTCCAGCAGGGTGCCCTGCGAGCCTTCCAGCAGCACCGTCTCGCCGCGGTCCAGCGCCTTGTTGATCAGCAGCTTGGTGTCGGCGATCCGGCTCGCGAACTGCTCGCCCTGGGACATCACGGTGTCCACGACCTCGTCGACGTCCAGGCCGCGGCGGTTGTAGACCTTGACCAGGATCTGGTTCTTGAAGTCCAGCGCGGCCTCGACCTTCTGCCGCAGGATCTTCTCGTCCAGCAGGTCCTGCACCCGCACGCCCACCCGGGCGATCTTGTCCTGGTAGCAGGGCCCGATGCCGCGACCGGTGGTGCCGATCTGCTTCTTCCCCAGGTACCGCTCGGTGACCCGGTCGATGGCCACGTGGTACGGCATGATCAGGTGCGCGTCGGCGGAGACCAGCAGCTGCGAGGTGTCCACGCCGCGGCCCTCCAGCCCGGCCAGCTCCTCCAGCAGCACGCCCGGATCGACGACGACGCCGTTGCCGATCACGTTGGTCACGCCGGGGGTGAGAATCCCCGACGGGATGAGGTGCAGGGCGAAGTCCTGCCCGTCCGGCAGCACCACGGTGTGACCCGCGTTGTTGCCGCCCTGGTAGCGGACGACCCACTGCGCCTGCTCGCCGAGCAGGTCGGTCGCCTTACCCTTGCCTTCGTCGCCCCACTGGGCGCCGATCAGCACGATCGCCGGCATGTGAAACTCCAACCTGGACTGGGTGGTAGCCAGCGTGACCGCACGCTTCGCCCGCTCCCACCACGGGGTATGCCGGTCGATCAGGGTAAACCAGGAGCGAAACGTGAGTACCACCGCATTGTCCTGCGGAAACGTCGAGCGCGCAGCGCGTCCGTCCGGTGACGGTGTGCAATGGTTCGACGTCCCGGCGGCACCGGCCCGCGCCGACCTGGACCCGCTGCTCGCCGACGCCGGGGAACGGCTGGTGGTGCACGGCACCGACATCGACTTCGCGTCGGTGGTGCTGCGCCTGCTCCGCAAGAACCGGCTGGCCGACCTGGTCGTCGGCTACGTCCCGGTCGCCGACTCGCCTGCCGCGCGGCTGTGGGGGCTCCGCGCCGGCGACTTCGACCGCGCGCTGACCGCCGCGCCGCGACCGGCGGCGCTGATCCGGGACGACTCGGGCGGCGTGCTCCTCGGCGAGGGAACGATCGAGCCGATCACGGGGCAGGTGTACTGCGACGACGAGCAGGTGCTCAACGGCGCCGCGACCAGCATCACGATCTCGCCGGACCCGGAAGCCACGCCGCTGCCGGAGCCCACGGCCGACCCGATGAACGCCATGCTCGACCCGGCCGCCGACGGCCTGCTGGTCACCACCGTCCGCCGCGGCCTGCTGCGCAGCCGGCGCACCGTCACGCGAGGGCGGGCGGTGCAGGCGTCGTTCCGATCGGCGACCGTGCACCACGACGGCGTCGCGCACCCGCGCCAGATGGAGAAGTGGGTCTGGTACCGGCACACCGAAGACCTGCGGCTGGCCCGCTGACCGTCCGGGCGGTGCCCAGTTTTGCCTAAATTGAAAATTCCCATTTGCGACAAAAGGGATTCCCAATTTTGCCTGAAATTGGGCGGCCTTGACGAGCCGCGCTCCGCGCCGGTCGGTGCGAAATTCACCAGTAAGTGGCACGATCGGTGGCGATTTCACGCCAAGTCACCCGTTCGCCACTCTCCGGCATTGTCCCGGCCAACTGCGTGGGCAATGGTCAGCACGGACATCGGCGAGACGCCCATGCGGAGGGAAGCCATGACAGGCCACCGATCGTTGCGCGCCACCCTGACCGCCCTACCCCTGGCGGGAATCCTCGGCCTCGCGCTGGCCGTGCCCGCCAGCGCCGAACCGCCCGGCATCCCGGACCCCGCGACAGCGAAGTCCGAGCTCGCGAAGCTGACCGTCGCCCCGGAGGGCTCGATGGACGGCTACAGCCGGGAGAAGTTCCCGCACTGGATCGACGGCGCGGACGGCTGCAACACCCGCGAGGCGGTGCTCAAGCGCGACGGCAAGGACGTCGAGACCGGCTCCGACTGCTACCCGACCTCCGGCAGCTGGCTCAGCCCGTACGACGGCGAGACCTGGACCCAACCGTCCGATTTGGACATCGACCACGTCGTGCCGCTGGCCGCCGCGTGGCGCTCCGGCGCGGCCCAGTGGACCCAGGACCAGCGCCAGGCGTTCGCCAACGACCTGGACGGCCCGCAGCTGATCGCGGTCACCGACAACGTCAACCAGTCGAAGGGCGACCAGACGCCGGACGAGTGGCTGCCGCCGCTGGCCGGCTACCACTGCACGTACGCGTCGATGTGGGTCGGCACCAAGAGCAAGTACGCCCTGACCGTCACCGACTCGGAGAAGACGGCCCTGCGGAAGGCCCTCGACGGCTGCTGATCCACCTGCGGTGCCCCGCTGAGCAGCGGGGCACCATCGGTGCCCACCGTTTTCGCGCGAAAACGGCGCCCCTCACACATGCCCGGTGCCGATTTCGTGCGGAAACGGCACCGGCCGCGCCGCTCCTGGCGGTACATACTGTGGCAGGCGAGGCGCTGTGAGGAGGGCGGTTTCATGTCGGACCACGCGGAGCCGGATCACTCGATCGCACCGGAGCCGGCGGTTCGGCGCTCCGAGGTGGCCGCGCCGCCGGGTGGGGTGATGACCGACGAGGTCGGGGTGATCACCGGCGACCTGGAGCTGGCCACCGAATGCGCCAACGGCGACGTCACGGTGTGGGTGCGCTACGCGGGCGCCGCGGAGTGGTACCGGCTCTCGGCGGCCGACTGCCACCTCTACGACCCGCGCGACCACGAAGCGCTGCACAACGCCCTGGTCGCGGTCCTGAACCGCCCGGCGGGCTGACGCTCAGCCGGACTTCTCCTCGGGGTGCAGGGGCGGCAGGGCGGCGATCGCTTCGGTCCGGCTGAGGCCGGTGGCCTGCAGGAGGTCCACCGCGATCGAGCGGACCTGCAGCACCACCACCTGCATCGAGAAATCTCCCTCGCCGAGGAGCTCCACTGTGGACTTCTTGGCGACGGATCTGGCCGCCGCGCGGGTCTGCAGCGGATCGACGCCGCTGGCCAGCTCATCGCGCAGCAGCACCACGGCGCCCGCCAGCTCCTCCAGGAGCCCCGGCAGCGGACGCGGCACCGGCTCGCCGTCCCGCAGCGCGGCGAGCGCTCGGCGCGCGAGCACGCGAGTGTTGCGCAGCGCGCGGTCGATCGGCGTCGCCGCTGTCTCGTAGCGCTCCAGGTCGCCGCGCCGCCGCCACCGGATGGGCGCGAACCGCGCGATCTCCTGACCGGCCTCCAGCGCGGTGCGGAGCTCCTCCACGTCATGCTGGCTCTTGCGCGCCTTCGCCAGCACGTCGGCGGCGAGTTCCAGGTCCTGTCGCGCCACGGCGTTCCCGACGCCGCGGAGCGCGTCGGCGAGGGCACCGAGCACGAGCCGCCCGTTGCGGTGCGCCACGGCGAGCGGATTGGCCGGCAGCAGAGCGGCGACGATGAAGCCGACCAGCCCGCCGATCGCGGCGTCGAGCATTCGCGTCAGCCCGCCGGCGGTGGCCGGTGGCAGCAGCGTCGCGACCAGCACCGACGACGACGCGGCTTGCAGCACGATCACGACGCCGCTGTCCAGCAGCACGGCGGTGCTCATGGCCAGCGCGACGACCAGCGCGATCTGCCAGCTTCCCGTGCCGATGAACGAGATCAGGATGTCGCCGACGCCGACGCCGATGCTGACGCCGACGACCAGCTCCAGGGCGCGCCGCATCCGCTGGCCCAGCGAGACGCCGAGCGAGATGACCGCGGCGATCGGCGCGAAGAACGGCGCCGGGTGGCCGAACAGGTGGCGGGCCAGGAACCACGCGAGACCGGCCGCGATCGCGCACTGGGCGATCGGAACTCCGGTGCGCATGAGGCGGCGCAGGCGGCGGACGAGTTCCTCGCGCAGTCGGTGCACGCTCCACATTGTCCGACAGATCGCGGCGCAATCCGAGTGCCGCCGCAGTGATCCTCGCCGAGACCAACCCCGGCAGGCGTTTCCGCCGGGAACGGGGCCGTGGCGGGTATTGGCGGGCCAGGGAAGCCCCAAAACACACCCGCCCCGCGAG
>NZ_JBFAKG010000146.1:0-6575 GCF_040655595.1 Saccharopolyspora sp. NPDC050389 | reverse complement strand
GGGGGCGCGCGCGGATCCCCGCCGCTCCTCCCCCGGGGGCGGGTGTGCGGGTGGCTGCGGGGCCGCTCTTTTTGGGGGGGGGACACCCCCCCCAAAAAGACTCACGGCCCCGTGCTCACCGGCACATACCAGCGGCCCCGTGCTCACCGGCACATACCAGCGGACAGGTCTTGGCCGCCGGTCGCGCACGCGGCTCAGGCCAGGCCGGTCGCTTCCAGCGAAGCCGGGTCGCTGTCGGCGAGCAGCTGGCGGCAGCGGTCGAACTCGTCGGCCTCGCCGATTCCCCTCGCGGCCTTCGCCAGCGCCGCGATCGAGCGGAGCACGCCCTGGTTCGGGGCGTGCCGCCACGGCACCGGCCCGAAGCCCTTCCAGCCGGCCTTGCGCAGCGCGTCCAGGCCGCGGTGGTAGCCGGTGCGGGCGTAGGCGTAGGCGGCGATGGTCTCGCCGCGGTCGAGCGCGGCCTCCGCGAGCGCAGCCCACGCGGCGCTGAAGGTGGGGTGGTGCGCGGCGACCTCGGCCGGGTCGGTGCCGGCGGCGAGTTCGCCCTGCGCGGCCTCGTTCTCCGGCAGCAGGGTCTCCGGCGGTTCCAACAGGTTCCTCGTCATGCGCCCAATCCTTCCAGGTGCGAAGACGGCCCGTCCGCCACCGGGCGAACGGGCCGTCTTCTCGATCAATCGAGCCGGGAAAGCACTCAGCCGGCGAGCATGCGGCCTGCCGACTTCAGGTTCTCGCAGGCGTGGGCGACGCGGGCCGCCATCGCCTGCTCAGCCACCTTCAGGTAGCTGCGCGGGTCGTAGGCCTTCTTGTTGCCGACCTCGCCGTCGATCTTCAGCACGCCGTCGTAGTTCTTGAACATGTGGTCCGCGATGGGCCGGGTGAAGGCGTACTGGGTGTCGGTGTCGATGTTCATCTTCACCACGCCGTAGGAGACCGCCTCGTGGATCTCCTCCAGCAGCGAGCCGGAGCCGCCGTGGAAGACCAGGTCGAACGGCTTCGAGCCGGCAGGCAGGCCGAGCTTCTCCGTCACCACGTCCTGACCCTGCTTGAGGATCTCCGGGCGCAGCTTGACGTTGCCCGGCTTGTAGACGCCGTGCACGTTGCCGAACGTGGCGGCCAGCAGGTAGCGGCCGTTCTCGCCGCTGCCGAGCGCGTCCACGGTCTTCTCGTAGTCGCCGGGCGCGGTGTAGAGCTTCTCGTTGATGTCGTTGGCGACGCCGTCTTCCTCGCCGCCGACGACGCCGACCTCCAGCTCCAGGATGATCTTGGCCTGGGCGGCGGCGGCCAGCAGTTCCTGGGCGATCTCCAGGTTCTCGTCCAGGTCGATGGCCGAGCCGTCCCACATGTGCGACTGGAACAGCGGGTTCTCGCCGCGGTTGACCCGCTCCTGGCTGATCTGGATCAGCGGCCGGACGAAGCCGTCCAGCTTGTCCTTCGGGCAGTGGTCGGTGTGCAGCGCGATGTTCACCGGGTACTTCGCGGCCACCACGTGCGCGAACTCGGCCAGCGCGGTCGCGCCGGTGACCATGTCCTTGACCTTGGTGCCGGAGGCGAACTCGGCGCCACCGGTCGAGAACTGGATGATGCCGTCACTCTCGGCCTCGGCGAACCCGCGCAGCGCCGCGTTGAGCGTCTCCGACGAGGTCACGTTGATGGCCGGGTAGGCGAATTCGCCCGCCTTCGCCCGGTCCAGCATCTCCGCGTAGACCTCGGGGGTCGCGATGGGCATCGGTCGTCCTCCTCGGGGTGGAGTTTGGTCTTGGTGACGGGGAGTCGCGCAGCATCCTACGAGCTCGTGCCCGCTGTCAGCGGGCACGTTCGGCCCGGTGCCACACTTTCGCGTCACAGTGCCCCAGCCGGGGGCGTTTTGGAAAGTCGGTGACAGGATTCAGAACGGCACGAATCCTGTGGACATCCTCACACGCTGCAGGTTCGGCGGCCAGAGAGCTCGCCGTTTCGATCTTGGTGGCGCGGCCGCTACGCCCAGGCGCCGGTGAGCAGGTTCCACTCGCGGACGGTGGTCTTGGCGATCACGCCGGCCTCGGTGTAGGGATCCGCGGCGAGGACCTTCCCGAGCTCGTCGGCGTCGGCGGCCTCGTAGATCAGCTGGGCGCCGAGGTTGTCGGCGAACGGGCCGCCGGCCAGCAGCACTCCGCGCTCGCCGAGTTCGCGGCAGTACTCCCGGTGCGCGGGTCGCACCTCGAGGCGGCGCTCCTCGTCCTCGCCGTACACCAGATCGACCACGAACTTGGCCATTTCTCGACACCTCCGCTGCAGATCACCGATCGGTATCGACGCTACCCGGTCGTGGTACCCGCACCAGTGGCCAGCCGGTAGGTTGTTCGATCATGGCCGGTGATTCGCACAGCGCCGAACGGAGCGTCGAGCAGACCCTCGGACACCTGCGTGCGCTGGACAGCGCCGCAATCGAGGCCCCGGCGCAACCGCTGACCCTCGAAGACCTGTACCGCCAGCAGCGCATGCGGATGGTGCGGCTGGCGATCCTGCTGGTAGACGATCCGGCGACGGCCGAGGACGTGGTGCAGGAGGCGTTCACCGGGCTGTACCGGAACTGGGCCGGGCTGCGCGACGCCCGCGCGGCGATCGGATACCTGCGGACCGCGGTCGTCAACGGCAGCCGCTCGGTGCTGCGGCGCCGCAAGACGGCTCGCGAGTACCAGCCGCCGCACCAGGCCGACGCCCGTTCGGCCGAGTCGCTGGCGATGTTGACCGCCGAGCACCAGGCGGTCGTGGAGTCGCTGGGCAAGCTGCCGCGGCGGCAGCGCGAGGTGCTGGTGCTGCGGTACTACGGAAACCTCACGGAAGCCGAGATCGCCGAGGCCACGGGCGTTTCGAAGGGCACGGTGAAGTCGACCGCGAGCCGCGGTCTGGAGGCCCTGCAGAAGCTGATGGGCAACTGATCGACGGGGAAGTCCGCGAAATCCCCGGCGAACGACACACCGATTTGGTGTAGACCATTGGGTGGCTGGTAGCGGAGGATCGTCGGCGTGACCGCACACGCCATCGCCGTAGACGTCGGCGGTACCGACATGAAGGCCGCCTTGGTGGCCGTCGGCCGCGATACCGCCCGGCAGTTGCGCCATGCCCGCCGCCCGACCCCGCGCGGCTCGGACGGCGCAGCGACCGCCGATCTCGTCGTCGAGGCCGTGACCGAACTGGTGTCCGAACTGCGCTCCGGCGCGGACTCGGTGGACGCCGTCGGCGTCGTGGTGCCCGGTGCGGTCGACGAGGCTCGCGGTGTCGGAGTGTTCTCCGCGAACCTCGGTTGGCGGGACGTGCCGCTGCGCGACCGGCTCGCCGCCCGCATCGACCTGCCGCTGGCCTTCGGCCACGACGTCCGCGCCGGCGGGCTCGCCGAGGCCCGCCTGGGCGCCGCCCGCGGCATGCGCGACGTGGTCGTGCTGCCGATCGGCACCGGGATCGCCGCCGCGCTGGTGCTCGGCGGCCAGGTCTACGCCGGCGGCGGCTTCGCCGGCGAGGTCGGGCACATCGACGTCGGGCACGGCGAGCCGTGCGGCTGCGGGAGCAGCGGTTGCGTCGAGGCCGTGGCATCGTCGGCTGCGGTCGCCCGGCGCTACCGGACGCGAACCGGGCGGGACGTCTCGGGCGCCGACGTCGCCGCCGCGGTGCGGACCGGCGATCCGGATGCCCAGGCGGTTTGGCAGGACGCGATCGACGCACTGGCCAGGGGGTTGCTGGTGCTCGTGACGGTCGCGGCGCCCGAGTGCATCGTGCTCGGCGGCGGGTTCGCGCAGGCCGGCGAGTTGCTCGTCGAGCCGCTACGCGCCCGGTTGGACGGCATGCTGGCGGCATACCACCGCCGCCCCCACCTCAAATTGGCCGAGCTCGGCGACACCGCGGGTTGCCTCGGTGCAGCGCTGCTGGCGACGGAAGGGTTGAAAACAACGTGAACGCTCCCGAACTGATCCTCGCCGGTGGGCATGTCGTAACCGCCGACGGAGTGCTGGACCGCGGTTGGGTCCAGGTCTCCGGCGGGCAGATCACCGCGGTCGGCGGCGGCCCGGCGCCGGCCGGCCCCGCCGTCGACCTGGCCGGCCGGTGGCTGGTGCCCGGCTTCGTGGACATCCACTGCCACGGCGGTGGCGGCGGCTCCTTCACCGGCATCGAGCTCGACCAGTCGCACGCCGCGATCAACACCCACCGCGCGCACGGCACGACGACGATGCTGGCCAGCCTCGTGTCGGCGCCGCTGCCCGATCTCGCCAAGCAGATCAGCGCGCTCAGCGAGCTGGTCGTCGACGGCGCGCTGGCGGGCATCCACCTGGAGGGGCCATTCCTGTCGGCGGCGCGCTGCGGCGCGCACGACCCGGCGATCCTCCGCCCGCCGGAGGCCTCTGCCGTCCAGCAGCTGCTGGACGCGGGGCGGGGCGCGGTGCGGATGATCACGCTGGCACCGGAGCTGCCGGAGTCGCTGACCGCCATCCGGCGGCTGGTGGACCAGGGCGTGATCGCCGCCGTCGGGCACACCGACGCCGTGCTGGACCAGGTGGTGCCCGCGGTGGAGGCGGGCGCGACGGTCGCCACGCACCTGTTCAACGCGATGCGCCCGCTGCACCACCGGGAGCCGGGCCCGATCGGCGTGCTGCTGGAGGACGAGCGGGTGACCGTAGAGCTCATCTGCGACCTGGTGCACCTGCACCCGGCGGTGGTGAAGCTGGCCGCCTCGCACGCGGGCACCGGGCGGACCGTGCTGGTCACCGACGCGATCAGCGCGACCGAGGCGGGCGACGGCACCTACGAGCTGGGCAAGCTGCCGGTCACGGTGACCGACGGCGAGCCGCGGCTCGCGGACGGCTCGCTGGCGGGCAGCACGCTGACCATGGACGTGGCGTTCCGGAACCTGGTCCGCAGTTGCGGCCTGACGGTGCCTGCGGCGGTAGCGGCGTCGTCGACGAAACCGGCGCAGCTGCTCGGCCTCGGCGACCGGATCGGCGAGATCCGCCCGGGCCTCGCGGCGGACCTGGTCGTGCTGGACTCCGACCTGGAGCTGGACGCGGTCATGAAGGACGGTGCCTGGGTGACCGAACCGAACTGAGCACGGTCGTCGCTGGTCAAGCGTCGTGAGTGCGTTGGAGTGCTATAGAGCCTGTTTTGGATGTGGTGACGTGCGGATGTGGTAACGCGGGCGTTTTGTCTTTGAAGCGGCGCAGCCGCTTAGCCCACCCACGCAACCCGCACCGCCGCGGGTTCACGGTGCCCACCCCTCCGGGGTTCTCCCAACGAGGACAACCCCGACGTGGTGAATTGGCATTCACGATGTCGGGGATCCCACAGCGAGAAGACCGCGGTGACTCCCGCAGGGGGGCCGCCACCCGCACCGCCACGCAGGACAAGTTTGGAAACAGCCTCTATCTACAGCAGTCCAAAGTACTCACGACACCTGACCTGCAACGGCCCTGCTCCGCGGTCTCCTCGCTTACGCTCGGGGGGTGACCCGACCCGACCCCGAACACGTCCTGTCGGCGGCGCTGCGCGCCCAGGCCGGGGGCAGCCCCGGCACGGCTCCGCCGCCTCCGCCCGCTCCGCCGCGCAAGCGCCTCCCGGTGGTCGGCGTGCTGTTGTTCGCGCTGCTCGTCGGGCTCCTGGCCGGGGCCATCGCCGGAGCGCTCACGCTGTTCCCGGTGGTGTGAGCCGACGCCCTCTACCGGGTGATCATGGGATTGCCCTGCGTGTTCGGTGGGCTTGCTCGCCCGGGGGTTGACGCAGGGGCGGTCACGGTACCGTTGGCAAGCGTGACGACCGAATTGCCCGCGATTGTCGACGCCGCCGCGAACACCCCCGCGCTCGCCCTGCTGCCGGACTGGCTCGATCCGGAGCACATCATCCAGTCGATGGGGCCGTTCGCCCTGATCGGCGTGTGCTTGATCATCTTCGCCGAGTGCGGCCTGCTCATCGGGTTCTTCCTGCCCGGTGACTCGCTGCTGTTCGTGACCGGCCTGTTCGTCGCCACCGGCGCTATCGACACCCCGATCTGGCTGGTGTGCGTGCTGCTCGCGGTGTGCGCGTTCGTGGGCAACGTGACCGGGTATTGGATCGGCCGCAAGGTCGGGCCGTCGATGTTCAGCAAACCGGACTCGAAGCTGTTCAAGAAGGAGCACGTGGACAAGACCCACGAGTTCTTCGAGAAGTACGGGGCGCGCGCGATCATCCTGGCCCGGTTCGTGCCGATCATCCGGACCTTCATCACCGCCGTCGCGGGCGTCGCGCAGATGGACCAGAAGAAGTTCTTCAGCTTCTCCGCGATCGGCGGCATCGCGTGGACCGTGAGCATGACGGTGCTCGGCTTCTTCCTCGGCAACATCCCGTGGATCAGGAACAACCTCGAAGCGATGGCGATCCTGATCGTGCTGGTCTCGGTCGTCCCGATCATCATCGAGTACCTGAAGAGCCGCCGCGAGAAGACCCGCAACGCCGCGAGCTGACCAGTCGCCACCTTCGCGCGGACAAGTGGTACATCTCAGCGGCCGAGGAGCGCTCCTTCCGCGCCGCCGCCCGCGCCCACCGCGCCACCGGGGCGGCGATCTACACCCACGCGG
>NZ_JBFAKG010000145.1:7253-17605 GCF_040655595.1 Saccharopolyspora sp. NPDC050389 | reverse complement strand
GCCCACCAACGTCGGGTGGGATGAAGCGAACGGACCGTTTACCTCGTCTATCGAGGCGAACAGGCCGTTCGCTCCACACCAGCCAGCGGGGATGCGCGACTGCGCGGAACGAGTTCTCAAACAGCCTCTATAGCGCCCCGAAACACTCACGGGTGGCGTAGAGCCCGGGCAGGGGGCTGCCCGCCCTCGCGCCCGCCCGGGCAAGCGCAAGCCGGTGGTGAGGGGGCCTGCCGGTCCCGGTGAGCGGTACGTTGGCGAAGACGGCCACGAGGCGAACCCGCACAATCAGATGTCGATTCGGATCAACCGAGGGGGACACGTGCCCAGAATCGCCGAGGCCCGGCCAGCCGCGGAGCCGAGCTCGCAGGAGCAGAAGGCGCGCCAGCGCCGGATCCTGCGCGCCGCCGCGGGCCTCGCCGCCGAGCGAGGGCTGGACCGCGTGCAGATGCACGACGTGGCCAAGGAGGCCGGCGTCGCGATCGCCACGCTCTACCGCTACTTCCCCTCGAAGACGCACCTGTTCACCGCGGTCATGGCGGAGCAGGTGGAGCAGCTGGACAAGCTGGCGCGCCCGCCGCGCTCCGATCAGGATCCAGTGGACGCGGTGTGCGAGCTGCTGCTGCGATCCACCCGCCAACTGCTGAGCCGGCCGCTGCTGGCCAGCGCGATGATGCAGTCGAACGTCCAGGCCAACGCGGCGACCGTGAACGAAGCCATCCGCATCGACAACATGATGAACGATGCGGTGTTCCGGATGCTCGGCCTCGAGAATCCCACCGCCCGGGACGTCCGGCTCGTGAGCCTCGTCATCGAGTGCTGGTACGGCATGCTGAGCTCCGCGCTCAACGGCCGAATCTCCATGGCGGACGTCGAGGTGGAGATCCGGCTCGCGTGCAGGCTGCTCCTCGCCGCCCGCTCGAACGCGGCGGAACCCACCGTGCTGGAGGACTGAGCCGCTCCCTGCCCGGCCGATGCCGAGGTTCCGGCCTGGGTCCGCAATTTCCATTGAAATCGAAGGTCCGATTTCAATGAGGTGATCTTGTGGCTGAATTGGCATCCCGGCGGGGGCGAGCTCGGCCGACGGTGGTGCCCGGGCCGGGTGTGAAACCCGTGCGTGACGCGCGGCGGATCAACGGGGTGTTGGTGGCGGTCCGCGGATTCCTGGGGCAGGTGGTGACCAACGGAGAGATCCCGGGATGGGTGCTGCATCAGCGACCGACTACGCCAAACCTTGACCTGGGTTCGTGGCGGGACTTATCGAACGCCGACCAAGGTCGGTGCCTGCAGCTCGGCGTTATCGATGCGCGCTGCCATGGCGTGCATGCAGCGAAGTAGCCGCGCTGCGGTGAGCCGGTCAGACGGTGCGGCGGGAGCGGGCCCGAGCTAGCCCGCCGAGGACTATGGCGATCAGCCCCAGCACCAGGGCCAGGTAGCCACCGACTATTCCGTTGCCGGTGCCGGGACCACCGTCGGCGGTGATCACAACCAGACCGCCGTTGACCACGGCGATCAGCCCCACCACCAGGGCCACGATGGCCTCCCTTCCCCCGGTGCCGTTGCCGATACGACCGGCGGATCGAGCCAGCGCCAGCCCGCCGATGACCACGCCGACCAGCGCCAGTAGCGCGGCCGCAGTGGCCCAGATTCGGTCGGGGGTCCAGCCGTAAACAGTGGCGGCCGGCTGGGTCAAGACGTGTGCGGCTGCCGGTGTGGCAAGCCCGAAAACTCCGAGCAGGGCGGCTGCTGCGGCGGCGAGCAGGTGACGGACGGACATGAGGTGCTCCTTCTCCTACGACTGGACGACGCTGATCATGTCCGCTGGATCCACCGCCGGTCGTTGTGCGGGCGCAGGCAATTCGCGCTGCCGCCGATGCCGTAGCCGGCTGCTACGGACGCCGCAGAAGCCGCGCAGGTACCGCGTGTGCGGTAGGCGACTGATCATCTGTGCGCCGGAGTTGCCTGCGCGAGCATCTGGCTAGGGTGCACGCATGAGCAGGGGACGGATCGGTGTCCGGGATTGGGTGATCGCCGTTGGCGTGGCGGCGGCCCTGCTGGTCGCCGGGCTGTCCGGGCAACACCCCTCTACGGGTCTCGACCCGCTGGGTTACGCGTTGCTGGTAACCGGCGGTCTGTCGCTGGCCGCGCGCCGCTGGGCTCCGGTCACCGTGCTGGCCGTGACCGGGTTGTGCGCGCTGGGTTACCAAGCCGTCGGTTTCGAGGTGCCTGTCGTCGCGTATCTGTTCGCGGTGTACGCCGCGGTGCGGGCGGGACACCGCATCGTCGCGGTGGCGGGTTCGGTGATCATGCTGGCTGCTCTTCCGCTCGCGATCCTGGCCTCTCCCCACGGCTGGCCCGTGGGCGAGGCGTTCACCCAGTCCCGGGACGTCCTCCAACTGGCCTGGCTGATCGCCGCCGGTGCGGCGGGTGAAGCGCTGCGACAGGCCGAGCGCCGGGCGGATGAGGCCGAGCGCACCCGCGAGGAGACCGCGCGGCGCCGTGCCGACGAGGAGCGGCTGCACATCGCGCGGGAGCTGCACGATTCGCTCACCCACCAGATCTCCGTCATCAAGGTGCAGGCCGAAGTCGCCGTCCACCTGGCCCGCAAGCGGGGTGAACAGGTGCCGGAGGCCCTGCTGGCGATCCGGGAGGCCGGTCGTGAGGCGGCCCGGGAACTGCGAGCGACCCTGGAGGCGCTGCGCGACGACGGCAAGAACCCGCCGCATGGGCTCGACCACGTCCCGGAACTGGTGCAACGGGCCCGGACGACGGGCCTGGACGCGAAGCTGACGATCGAAGGACACCGAAACGACGTTCCGTCCGCGGTGGACCGGACCGCTTACCGGATCGTCCAGGAATCGCTGACCAACATCGCCCGTCACGCCGCCGCCGCTACCGCGGCGGTCCGGATCGACTACCGGCCCGACGCCCTGGTCATCCGGGTCGATGACGACGGCAAGGCCACGCCGGACACCGCGCCGGTGCCCGGCGTCGGGCTGCTCGGGATGCACGAACGAGTCACTGCCCTCGGAGGTCACCTGCGGGCGGTACCGCGCAGCGAGGGCGGTTTCTCCGTCCAAGCCGAACTTCCCGTGGACCGAACGTCATGATCCGTGTCCTGCTGGTCGACGACCAGTCGCTCATTCGCAGCGGATTCCGTGCGCTCCTCGACATCGAGGACGACATCGAAGTGGTGGCCGAGGCCGCCGACGGCAGCGAAGGCCTGGCGCTGGCCAGGCAACACCTGCCCGACATCGCGCTCATCGACATTCAGATGCCGGTCATCGACGGCATCGAGGCGACCCGGCGCATCGCCGCGGACCCGACCCTGTCCGGGGTGCACGTCGTCATCCTGACCAACTACGGCTTGGACGAATACGTCTTCAACGCGCTGCGCGCCGGCGCGGCTGGATTCCTCGTCAAGGACATCCAGCCGGAAGACTTCCTCCACTCCGTACGCGTCGCCGCGCGCGGCGACGCCCTGCTCGCACCGTCGATCACCCGCAAGCTGATCAACCGGTACGTCACCCAGCCGCTCAACACCGGCACCGGCACGGGGCTGAAAGAACTGACCAACCGCGAACGCGAGGCCGTAGCCCTGGTCGCGCAGGGCCTGTCCAACGACCAGATCGCCGACCGCATGGTGATCAGCCCGCTGACCGCGAAAACCCACATCAACCGAGCCATGACCAAGCTTCACGCCCGCGACCGCGCCCAACTCGTAGTCCTCGCCTACGAATCCGGCCTGGTAACCCCGCGCAACCCCTGACAGCCACGGTCCGGGTGCAGGCCATCCTTGTTCGCAAGCTTCACAAGACGCTCAGTGCCTCTGAACTGCACAGATATCGATGCCCAACATCAGGGACATGACTTCACCCCAAGAGAAGCGCCATCACCTCAATGGAAATTGCGGAACCCCCGACCCGGCTGGGAGCCCAGCCAGCCGGCGGGGGTTTTCCGCGCAGTTGCGGCTACTTCTGGGAAGCGATGTTCTGCACGCCCGTCGTGTCCAGCTCCGCGACGCTGTAGGCCGCGTAGGTCTGGTGCGGGCTGCGGCCCGAGAAGTACGGCGTGAGCTGGCCGTCGAACTCCTCGACGCTGAAGGCGCCGTCGGTCGCCGTGAACTTCCGCTCCACCGTGGGCGCGGCCAGCAACGCGACCATGTCGCCGTAGACCACGAAGACCTGGCCGTTGATCTCGTCCGCCGCCGGTGAGGCCAGGTAGGCGACGAAGGCGCCCACCCGCTCCGGGGCCAGGATGTCCAGGTCGCCTGCGTTCGGGTCCTCGCTGAACACGTGGGCGGTCATCCCGGTGCGCGCCCGCGGGCAGATCGCGTTGGTGCGCACCCCGTAGCGCGACAGCCCTTGCGCGCTCGACAGGGTCAGTGCGGTGATGCCGGCCTTCGCCGCCGAGTAGTTCGGCTGCCCGGCGGCGCCGAACAGGAACGCCTCGGATGTGGTGTTCACGATGCGACCGTAGACGGGGCCGCCCGCCGCCTTGCTGGCGTTGCGCCAGTGCGCCGCCGCGGCGCGCGAGACGGCCGCGTGGCCCTTGAGGTGGACGTGGATGACGTCGTCCCAGTCGCGCTCGGTGAGGTTGAAGATCATCGTGTCCCGCAGGACGCCCGCGTTGTTCACCACGACGTCCAGGCCGCCGAAGGTGTCCACGGCCGCCTCGACCAGCCGGTCGCCGGTGGACCAGTCGCCCACGTCGCCGGTCACCGCCACCGCGTCGCGGCCCATGGACTTGATCTCTTCGACGACGTCCTCGGCGGCCGGGCCCATGTCGTTCACGACCACGTTGGCCCCCTGGGCCGCGAGCGCGAGCGCTTCCGCGCGCCCGAGCCCTGCGCCGGCGCCGGTCACGACCGCGGTGCGGCCCTCCAGCGTGCTGTCGCTCATCGCGTGCTCCTTGTCCTGCGTCCGACTGTCCCGGCACGGCCGTGCCCGGCCTCTCGCCGAAAACTAGTATTCATTCTTCTGGGCGGCACGCGGCAGTCCCACTGAGCGAACGAACTACAGTTCCGCGCGGGCGAGGTGGTGTTTCATTGCGGATAGATAATGAATTCTAGTGTTGTGGGGCGCGTCGCCCGCACGCGAAGGAGAAGCCAGATGCCTGAGGCCGTCATCGTCGAAGCCGGTCGCACGCCGGTCGGCAAGCGCTACGGAGCCCTGTCCGGGCTGCATCCCGCCGAGCTCCTCGGCCTCGCCCAACGGGGCGTGCTCGAGCGGGCCGGCCTGGACCCGGCGAAGGTCGGCCAGGTCGTCGGCGGCTGCGTGACGCAGGTGGGAGAGCAGTCCAACAACGTCGCCCGGAACGCCTGGCTGCACGCCGGCCTGCCCTTCACCACCGCGTGCACCAGCATCGACTGCGCCTGCGGCTCGTCCCAGCAGGCCGTGCACCTGGTGGCCGGGCTGATCGCCGGCGGCGCCGTCGACATCGGGATCAGCTGCGGCGTCGAGGCGATGAGCCGCGTCTTCCTCGGCGCGGCCCTGGCGCCGGACACCGGCAGCCCGGTGCCGGACTCCTGGACGATCGACATGCCCGACCAGTTCACCGCCGCCGAGCGGATCGCCCGCAACCGCGGCATCACGCGCGCCGACGCCGACGCGCTCGGCGTGGCCTCCCAGCGGAAGGCGGCGGCCGCCTGGTCGGAGGGGCGCTTCGACGGCCAGATCATCCCCGTGGACGCGCCGGTCATGACCGAGGAAGGCGCCACGGGCGAAACCGTCGTGGTGACCCGGGATCAGGGGCTGCGGGCGACCACGGCCGAGGGCCTCGCCAAGCTCAACCCGGTGATCGCGAACGGCATCCACACGGCGGGCAACTCCTCTCAGATCAGCGACGGGGCGGCGGCCGTGCTGCTGATGAGCCGGGAGCGGGCCGAGGCGGAGGGCCTGCGGCCGCGGGCCCGGATCGTCGCCTCCGGAATGGTGGGCTCCGACCCGTACTACCACCTCGACGGTCCCGTGCACGCCACCGCGCACGTGCTGGAGAAGGCGGGCATGACGCTCGGCGACATCGACCTCGTGGAGATCAACGAGGCGTTCGCGTCCGTCGTGCTGTCGTGGGCGGAGGTGCACCAGGCCGACATGGACAAGGTCAACGTCAACGGCGGCGCGATCGCGCTCGGGCACGCCGTCGGCTCCACGGGCGCCCGGCTGATCACCCAAGCCGTCCACGAACTCGAACGAAGTGACCGCTCCACCGCGCTGATCACCATGTGTGCCGGCGGCGCACACGCCACGGCCACCATCGTCGAACGGATCTGAGATGACACAAGCAACCCTGGGTTTGAGCGAGGAGCACCGCGACCTGCGGGACTCCGTGCGGGCCTTGGCCGGTCGCCACATCACCGAGACCGAGGTACGCGCAGCGGTCGATGCCGACGCCGAGCAGCTGCCGGCCTTCTGGCCGCAACTGGCCGAGCAGGGCCTGCTCGGGCTGCACCTGCCGGAGGCGGCCGGCGGCGCCGGATACGGGCTGCTCGAACTCGCGGTCGTCCTCGAAGAGCTCGGCCGCTGCATGACGCCAGGTCCCTTCCTGCCGACCGTCCTCACCAGCGCGGTGCTGAGCGAGGCGGGACACCACGAGCACCTGCAAGCTCTCGCGGACGGAACAGCTACCGGCGCGCTCGGGCTCGGCGACGGATTCACCGCCGAGCGCACCGCGGAAGGCGGCCTCCTCGTCTCCGGAACCGCCAAGCCGGTGCTCGGCGCGCACCTCGCGGACGTGCTCGTCCTCCGCGTCGCGGCGGACGGGCAGCAGGGGTGGGTGGTGCTGCCCCGCGCCGCGGCCGAGGTCGCCGAGGTGCCAAGCCACGACCTCACCCGGCGGCTCGCCGAGGTGACGGTCACCCGCGTGCACGTGCCCGCCGAGGACGTCCTCGCGGTCGAGCCGCACCGGCCCCACGACCTCGCCGCCACGCTCTTCGCGGCAGAGGCATGCGGCATCGCCGACTGGTGCACCACGACCGCCGCCGAGTACGCCCGGGTGCGGGAGCAGTTCGGCCGGCCGATCGGGCAGTTCCAGGGCGTCAAGCACCGCTGCGCCCGCATGCTGGCCCGCACCGAGGCCGCCCGGGCCTGCGCCTGGGACGCCGCCCGTGCGCAGGACACGCAGGACGCGGCCGACGAGGTGGATCTGGCCGTGGCCGTCGCGGGAGCCACCAGCATCGAGGCCGGTTTCAGCACCGCGAAGGACTGCATCCAGGTGCTCGGCGGCATCGGGTTCACGTGGGAGCACGACACCGGCCTCTACCTGCGCCGCGCGCAGACGTCGCGGCTGCTCCTCGGGGCGACCGGCCACTGGCACCAGCGGGTGGCGCGGCTGGCGCTGGACGGCACGCGCCGGGCGGTGTCGGTGGACCTGCCGCCGGAGGCGGAGGAGATCCGGGCCGTGGTGCGCGCCGAGCTCGCCGAGGCGGCCCACCTTCAAGACCAGGAACGCATCACCTACCTCGCCGAGCGCGGCTACACCGCGCCGCACCTGCCGAAGCCGTGGGGCCGGGGCGCCGACGCCGTCGAGCAGCTCACCATCGCGGAGGAGATGCGGGCCGCGCAGGTGCGCGCCCACGACATGGTGATCGGGAACTGGGTGGTGCCCACCCTGATCCAGCACGGCGACGAGGAGCAGCAGCGCAGGTTCCTCCCGGCGACCCTCCGCGGGGACATCGCCTGGTGCCAGCTGTTCTCCGAGCCGGGCGCGGGTTCTGACCTGGCCGGCCTGTCCACCAGGGCGGAGAAGGTCGAGGGCGGCTGGAAGATCAACGGCCAGAAGGTGTGGACCTCCATGGCCTGCGAGGCGCAATACGGCATCCTCCTCGCCCGGACCGACCCGAGCGCGGCCAAGCACAAGGGGCTGTCCTACTTCCTGCTCTACATGGACTCCCCGGGCATCACCATCAGGCCGCTTCGCGAGCTGACCGGCGAGGCGCTGTTCAACGAGGTGTTCCTCGACGACGTCTTCGTGCCCGACGACATGCTGGTCGCTGAGCCCGGCGACGGCTGGAAGCTCGCCCGCACCACCCTGGCCAACGAGCGCGTCGCGCTCTCGCACGACTCGTCGCTGGGCTCGGGCGGCGAAGCACTGCTCGAACTGGCGGCCTCGCAAGCCGACGACCACCGCCTCGCGGTGCTGGGGCAGATCCTCTCCGACGCCCAGGCGGGCGCGTTGCTCGGCCTCCGCCAGACGATCCGCTCGCTGAGCGGGCAGCAGCCGGGATCGGAGTCGTCCATCGCCAAGCTCCTCGGCGTGGAGCACATCCAGCAGGTGTGGGAAACCGCGATGGAGTGGCAGGGGCCCGCGGCGCTGCTCAACGGCCAGCGGTCGTCCGCGGATTCCCCCGGCGCGACCTGGAAGTTCCTCAACACCCGGTGCCTGTCGATCGCGGGCGGCACCACCGAGGTCCAGCTCAACATCGTCGGCGAGCGGCTGCTGGGTCTCCCGCGCGACCCAGAGCCCCGACCCAAGTCCTGACCGACCTGAGTGCCTGTCTCCGAACTCGTTCTGCGTGGCGGTGCGGGTGGCGGAACCTCAGACGCCTTCTCGCTGTGGGATCCCCGACTTACGTATGACCAAATACGCGGCATCGGGGCTGTCCTCACGAGAAGACGTCTGAGAACCCGCGGCGGTGCGAGTTGCGAGGGTGGGCTAAGCGGCTGGCGCCGCTTCAAAGACAAAGACCGAAAACTGGGATCAAGACAGGCCTTGACGCACACAGGAGAAACACAAGAATGGCGATCGACCTCGACGAGGCGCTGAACGCCCGCCCCACGACCCGCGAGATCTCGTGGACTCGGCGGGACGTGTTGCTCTACCACCTCTCGCTCGGCGCCGGCGCCCGCGCCGACACCGAGCCGGAGCTGCCCTACACCTACGAGGCCGGCCTCCAGGTGCTGCCGACCTTCGCGATGGTGGCGGGGCAGGGAATCTCCGCGGGCGACCGTGCCGCGCCGGGCTTGGCGCTGCCCGGGATCGACATCGACCTCCGCAAGATCCTGCACGCGGGCCAGGCGCTCCGCGTGCACCGGCAGCTGCCCGCGTCCGGCACGGCCACCGTCACCAGCCGCGTCGCGGACGTGTGGGACAAGGGCAAGGCGGCGGTGATCGTGCTCGAATCGACCGCGGCGGACGGCGACGGCGCGGCGCTGTGGACGACGACCATGCAGATCTGGGCGCGCGGCGAGGGCGGCTTCGGTGGGAAACCGGGGCCGGACGTCGCGGCCGCACTGCCGGAGCGCGAACCGGATGTCGTGCTGGAGTCGCCCACGACGCCCGCCCAGGCGCTGATCTACCGGCTCAACGGCGACATGAATCCGCTCCACGCCGATCCGGACTTCGCCCGGGCGGCCGGTTTCGACCGGCCCATCCTGCACGGCCTGGCCTCCTACGGGCTGGTCGCGAAGGCGATCGTCGACGGGCTGCTCGACGGCGATGCCGCCCGGCTGCGCGCGTTCGCGGTGCGGTTCGCCGGCTCGCTGCTGCCGGGGGAGACCATTCGGACCGCGGTGTGGCGCGACGGCGGGCAGCTCGTGCTGCGCTCGACGTGCCCGGAGCGCGACAACGCGCCGGTGCTGACCCACGCCACCGCGGAGGTGGCGTCGTGACCGCCGCTCAGGAGCAGCCGCTGGAGCTGACCGCCGCTCCCAACAACGAGGGCGTCGACGCCGCGGTATCGGCGGCCCGCCGGGTGATCGCGTCGCTGCTGCACGCCGGTGACGGATCGGCGGCGGAGATGAAGGAGGTCGCGGACCGGCTCAACGCCGTCGCGGACCACCTCGACGAGCACGCGCCCGCGATGGACCAGCGGATGGTGGACATGTGGGCGGGGGAGGGCATCACCCGCCACGACCCCGTGACCGGCCCGGAGAACGCGATCGCGCCACCGCTGCACCTGACCGGGAAGGACGACGGCTCGGTCGAGGGGGCGGTGACGCTGGGCCTGCAGTACCAGGGGCCGCCCGGGCACGTGCACGGCGGAATCTCGGCGCTCGTCCTCGACCACACGCTCGGCGTGGCGAACCACTGGGCGGGGCAGTCGGGGATGACGGCGGAGCTCACGCTCCGCTACCACCGGCCGACCCCGTTGTTCGAGCCGTTGACGGTCACCGGCGAACAGGTGGCGGTCGACGGGCGAAAGATCCGCACGACGGGCGCGATCACGGCCCGGGGCGAGGTCTGCGTGTCGGCCGAAGGCCTGTTCATCGCGAAGCACCTGCCACGACCACGCTGACCCAAACCCGAGGAGCTCCCGAGCGGTGCGAGCACGTGCGAGATGTGGCCGCTTGGAGCGCGGGGCGGCGATTTCGCGCGAAATCGCCGCCCCGCCCGCAAGAGGGGTGCCGGGTTGGCGC
>NZ_JBFAKG010000145.1:0-7243 GCF_040655595.1 Saccharopolyspora sp. NPDC050389 | reverse complement strand
CCCCGCGCGCGGCCGCCCCCGGGGGGGCCCCCCGCGGCGGGGGGGGGGGCGGGGGGGGGGGGGGCGGCGTCCCGCCCCCCACCCCCCCGCCCCGCCCTCACGAGGAGTGCCGGTTTCGCGCGACTGGCGGCGGTGTGGGGTGGATCCGGGACGAGCGTGCCCGGAGCCATCCTGAAACGGTGGAGGCCGCAGCACCGCTTGGACGGGAGGCATGATCGGCCCGTTCCCGTTCTTGATCTACTGGACGCTGGTTCGCCGGCTCGGTGCGAACCGGAGTCGAAGGGATTTCTCCATGGGCCGCAAGATCATCCTCGATGTCGACACCGGCACGGACGATGCCGTCGCCATCATGTTCGCCGCGCTGCACCCCGATCTCGATCTGATAGGCATAACCACGGTCAACGGCAATGTGCCGCTGGAGAACACCACGGACAACACGCTGCGGGTCCTGGACTGGATCGGGAGGCCGGACATCCCGGTCTTCGCAGGCCTGTCGAGGCCCGTCGCCCGCCGGGGTTTCCCCGGGGGGAGGCATTTCGAACGGGACACCGATCAGGACCCGCACGGCAGCGAGCTGCCGATTCCGGCCCCGCACAGCAAGGTTCGGGACACCGGAGCCGTCGAGTACCTGGTGGAAACACTGCGATCGACCACCGAGCGGCTCACCTTGGTCCCGGTCGGTCCGTTGAGCAACATCGCCACTGCGCTCGCGATCGACCCGTCTTTGACCGAAGCCGTCGACGAGTTGGTCGTCATGGGCGGTGGCCACGGTGTCACCAACGTGACCGCATCCGCCGAGTTCAACGTCTGGGCCGACCCCGAAGCGGCGGCCATCGTCCTCTCGGCCGGCTTCGATCGCCTTACCCTCGTGACGCTGGACGCGACCCACCAAGCGCTGATCACGCTGGAGGACTGCGACGCGCTCGAAAAGCTGGCGACACCAGCAGGAATCGCGTCCGCCCGGATCATCAGGCGCCGGATCGACGCCTACGCGTCGGCGATGACGATCGAGCACGCGGCACCGGTGCACGACGTGCTCTGCACGGCCTACCTCGTGCGGCCCGAGGTCGTCACCACGCGGCACCTGCCCGTCGCGGTGGACACGACCAGCTCGCTCACCATCGGCCGAACGGTCATCGACACCCGCCTGGACGCGCCGCAGGAACCCAACGCGCACATCGCGTTCAGCGCGGACGCACGCATGCTATCCGAGCTCCTCATCAGTACTTTCGCTCGCGACGCTCGCACCGGCCAGCCGAACTGAACCTCGGGACGACGCCCGGCGTCGTCGGACGATCAGCGCGCAAGCCCCCGGGGAATCCGGGTGCGAGGGCCCGGTCGTTCAGCCGGAGCGGAACGGCCGGGGGCTTCGCGAGATCGCTGGTGCACGGCTGCTCGTGCTCGAACAGGCCGCGACCGCGATCCCCGCCGCGGCCGCCGCGGCGATGCTCGCATCGCAGGCGGTCATTGATCACGCATTTGCGGCCGCCGACGTGCCTCGGCGGGGCACTAGACGTCCTTGCGGACCGCGGTTCGGATCACCTTGCCCGTGGCGTTGCGCGGCAGCCGGTCGTGGGTGATCCGCCACCGCGACGGCACCTTGAAGTAGGCCAGCTGTTCCCGGGCGTAGTCGCGCAGCTCCTCCTCGGTGAGCCCGCTGCCGGGCGCGGTGACCACCACCGCGAACACCTCCTGGCCGAGGTCGGCGTGCGGGACGCCCAGCACAGCGCACTCCTGAACCTTCGGGTGCTCGGCGAGGACGCCCTCGATCTCCGCCGGATAGACGTTCTCCCCGCCGCGGATGATCAGATCCGAGCGCCGGCTGCTGAGCCGGAGCCTGCCCCGCTCGACCACCCCGATGTCGCCGGTGTGCAGCCACCGGTCCTCCCGGATGGTGTTGCCCGTCGCCTTCGGGTCGTTCCAGTAGCCGAGCATGTTGTAGGCGCTGCGGACGCACACCTCGCCCTCTTCGCCTTCCGGCAAGGGTCTTCCGAACGGGTCACGGATTTCGAGCTGGACGCCCGCGATCGGCCGGCCGAGGGTGCCAGGCGCCTCGGCGAGATCCACCGGACTGGCGGCCGTGAGGGCCGTGCAGGTCTCGGTCATCCCGTAGCTGTCCACAAGGGACTTCTCCGCCACCGGGAACTTCTCCCGCAGCCGCTGCTTGAACGCCGCGGACGACGGCGCGGAGGCGAGGGAGAACGCGGTGAGGGCCGAGAGGTCGTACTTCGACACGTCACCGTGCTCCAGCAGCCGGTGGGCCTGCGTCGGCACCGCGCCCCAGTTGGTCACCCGCTCCCGCGCCACCAGGCCGAGCACCGCGTCCACGTCGAAGGCGCCCTGGTGCATGACGACGGTGCTGCCGGTCGCGAGCCGCGGCACCGCCAAGTTGTGCAGGCTGGCGATGTGGAACAGGGGCAGCGCCAACAGGTATCGCCGGTCCCGCGGGTCGACCGGGTCGGGGAGCGCCGTGGCGAGAGCGTCGTTCATGCGGTGGTACTCGATGACCGAGCACACGTTGCGGTGCGAGTGGACGGCGCCCTTGGGGCGGCCGGAGGTCCCGCTGGTGAACAGGACGATCGCGGGGTCGTCCTCGGCCACCTCCACCACGGGCAGCGGTGCGCCCGCGTACCGCTGGATCAGGTCGCCGACCTGCCGCTCCATCCGAAGCAGCGGAACGGAGCCGTTTTCCAGCAGGGCGGCGCGTTTGGCGTCGGCGACGATCACGGTCGGCTCGACGAGCCCGACGCCGTACTCCAGCTCGCGGGCCGACCACCAGGCGTTGAACCCGACGGCGACGCCGCCCACGGCCATCGTGGCCCAGAACGCGAGGATCCATTCCGGCGTGTTGGCGGCGGCGATCGCGACCCGATCGCCCTTGCCGACGCCGTGCTCCTCCCGCAACGCCGTGGCCAGCGCGGCGACCTGCTCGGCGTGCTCGCGGAAGGAGATCCGCCGCTCGGCCGTCACGATGTAGTCGCGGTCGCCGCGCCCGGTGGAGCCGGCGATGATCTCGGCGAGCGACCCGGCCCGGTTCTTGAACACCGGCAGCCGCGCGCCGAGCACGTCCTCTTCGGCGAGTTCGAAAGCACCGCCAGGCCCGGTCAGGGCGGTCATGACGGCAGCAGGTTCGGTCGTGCTCATGTGTGGCGTTCCTCCAGCTGCTGACCGGGACGTTGAGCGCATCAAATCGTGCGGCACCCGGTGCGGACAACAGGCGCAGGTTTCCGTTCATCGGGACCCTCGCTCGCCCGTTTTCCCGCTGAGCGGGACGGTCCGCTCGGCTCCGCCGCGATCCGCCCCACTGTTTGCGGAGCAGGCGCAGCACACGTCGATCTGGGAGTCGCCGCATGGGCATCTTGCAAGGCAAGGTCGCGCTGGTCACCGGGGCAGGGCAAGGCGTCGGGCAGGGCATCGCGCTCGCGCTGGCCGGGGAGGGCGCGGCCGTGGCGGTGGTCGGGCGCACCGAGGCGAAGCTGAGCGCCACCTGCGAGCTGATCCGCGAACGCGGCGCCGAGGCCGTGCCGTTCACGGTCGACGTGGCGGACACCGCCGCCATCCCGCCGCTGGTGGAGCAGGTCGTCCGCACGCTGGGCGGCGTCGACGTGCTCGTCAACAACGCCTACACCGGCCACTACGGGCCGCTGCTGTCGATGAGCGACGACGACTTCCAGCGAGGTTTCCGGACCGCGCCGTTCGCCGCGTTCGCGTTCATGAAGGCCTGCCACCCGCACATGAAGGCCCGCGGCGGCGGATCCATCGTCAACCTCGTCACCTCCGCGATGGTGCGCTGGGATCCCACGACCTACGGCGCGTACGCCGCGGCGAAGCAGGCACTCCGCTCGCTCACCAGAACCGCGGCGGCGGAGTGGGGGCGCGACGGGATCCGCGCGAACTCGATCGCGCCCCACGCCCTGTCCCCGGGGCTGGAGGCGTGGGTGGCGAGGAACCCGGAGGAGGCCGCCGAGTTCGTCAAGTCCATCCCGCTCGGCCGCATCGGCGAGTGCGAGGCGGACATCGGGCGCGCGGTCGTCGCCCTGGTCGGGCCGGACATGCGCTACCTGACCGGAGCCACCGTGCCCCTGGACGGCGGCCAGGCCTTCTTCGGCTGACCCGGCCTCTCCCGATGAGCGGGACAGACGAGGGTGCGGGGTTTCCCCGGCGACCTACCGTCCGCACAGAAACGGAACAGGAGCACTTGTGACCACCACCGACCAGCCCGTCCCGGACGTCTTCAGCCCCGGGAAGATCGGACCCCTGACCCTCCGGAACCGGACCATCAAGGCCGCCACCTACGAAGGTCTCAGCCACAAGGGCAGGGTCACCCGGGATCTCGTCGACTTCCACGTCCGGCACGCGGCCGGCGGCGTGGGCATGACCACGGTCGCGTACTGCGCGGTGTCTCCTGAAGGTCGTACCGACCGGCACCAGATCCTGTGGACACCGGAATCGCTGCCGGGCCTGCAGAAGCTCACCGCCGCCGTCCACGCCGAGGGCGCCGCCGCGTCGGCGCAGATCGGGCACGGTGGCCCGGTCGCCAATCCCAAGGCCAACGGCGCGCCCGCGCTGTCGCCGAGCCGGCACTTCCACAAGACCACGCTCAGCTTCGCCAGGGAGGCCACGCGGGACGATCTGCGCCGCATCGTGCGGGATCACGCCCGGGCGGCGCGGATGGCCATCGATGCGGGCTTCGACGCGGTCGAGGTGCACCTGGGCCACAACTACCTGCCCAGCTCGTTCCTGAGCCCGAAGATCAACCACCGCACCGATTCCTACGGCGGAAGCCTGGAGAACCGGGCGCGTTTCGCGCGGGAGATCATGACGGCCGTCCGCGAGGCCGTCGACGACCGGATCGCGATCATCGCCAAGATGAACATGGAGGACGGCGTGCCGGGCGGCTTCTGGCTCGACGAGGCGATCGCGGTGACCGGCTGGCTCGAGTCCGACGGCACGGTCGATGCCCTGGAGATGACCGCCGGCAGCTCGTTGAGCAACCCCATGTACCTGTTCAAGGGCGACGCGCCGCTGGAGGCGTTCGCCGACGTCATGCCGCAGCCGATCAAGCTCGGCGTGAAGCTGGTCGGCCACAAGGTGCTGCGCGAATACCCCTACCGGGACGGCTATCTGCTCGAAGATGCCCGCCAGATCCGGGCCGCCGTGAAGCTGCCGATGATCCTGCTCGGCGGCATCACGAACAGGGCGGTCATGGACCAGGCGATGGCCGAGGGCTTCGAGTTCGTGGCGATGGCCCGCGCGCTGCTCCGCGAGCCCGATCTGATCGACCGGATCAAGGCCGATTCGGGCGTCCGGTCGCTGTGCAACCACAACAACCGTTGCATGCCAACGAACTTCACCGGCACGCGCTGCGTCCTGGTCGACCGGGGCACCACGCGCTCCGAGACCTGGGGCACCGAGGCCGGTTACGTCTCCTGAAGCGGCGAGGACCGATGACCGAACGACGAGAAACCATCGCCGACCTGCTGCTCGACCGGATCGGCGACCACCGGCCGGGCCTTCGTTCCCGGGAGCGGACCTGGACCTGGGACGAGGTCGTCCGGGAGAGCGCCGCCCGCGCCGACCTGCTGCGGCGGCTGCGCGACGAGAACCGCCCGTTCCACGTCGGGATCCTCCTCGACAACGTCCCGGAGTTCATCCTCTGGCTGGGCGGTGCCGCGCTCAGCGGCGCGACGGTGGTGGGCATCAATCCCACCCGCCGCGGCGCCTACCTGGAGGAGGAGGTGCGCAACACCGACCTTCAGCTGGTGGTGACCGATGCGGCGGGGCTGGAGATCCTCGACGGCCTCGACATCGGCGTGGCGCGGGACCGCTTCCTGCTCGTGGACTCGGCGGAGTACGCCGACCAGCTGGCGGCGCGGCCCGAGCCGACCCGGGATTCGTCGATCACGGCCGCGACCCGGATGCTGCTGCTGTTCACCTCCGGGACCACCGGCGCGTCGAAAGCCGCGATCTGCTCCCAAGGACGCCTCGTCGGGCTGGCGTACCAGAACACCGCGAAGTACCGCATCGGCCGCGACGACGTCTGCTACTGCTGCATGCCGCTGTTCCACGGCAACGCGTTGATGGCCCTCTGGGCGCCTGCCCTGCTCGCGGGAGCGTGCGTGGTACTCACGCCGAAGTTCACCGCATCAGGCTTCCTGCATGACGTTCGCCATTACGGCGCAACGTACTTCACCTACGTCGGCAAGGCGCTCGGCTACATCCTCGGCCAGCCGGAACAGCCGGACGACGCCGACAACACGCTGACGCACGGCTTCGGCACCGAGGCGTCGCCCGAGGACCAGGCCGAGTTCAAGCGCCGCTTCGCGGCGACGCTGTACGAGGGCTACGGGTCGAGCGAAGGCGCCGGGATGATCAACCAGGCCCCGGACGGGCCGCCGGCGGCGCTGGGGGTGCCCGCGCACGCGGGCGTCCGCGTCGTCAACCCGGAGACCCGCGCGACGTGCCCGCCCGCGAATCTGGACGAGCACGGCCGGGTGCTCAACGCCGAGCAGGCCATCGGCGAGATCATCAACACCGAAGGCGCCGCGAAGTTCGAGGGGTACTACAAGAATCCGGCGGCCAACGCCGAGCGCGTGCGCCACGGCTGGTACTGGACCGGCGACCTCGGATACGTCGATCCGGCGGGCTACGTCTACTTCGCCGGCCGGTCGGGCGACTGGATCCGGGTGGACGGCGAGAACATCTCCGCGCTGCTGACCGAACGGATCCTGCGCCGCCACCACGGTGTCGTCGCGGCCGGGGTCTTCGCGGTTCCCGACCCGCGCTCGGGCGACCAGGTGATGGCGGCCGTCGAGATCCCCGAGCGGATGCGCTTCGAGGACCTCGGATTGCCGGACTTCCTTGCAACGCAAGAAGATCTAGGCTCGAAGGGGGCTCCGCGCTACATTCGCGTGTCGCACCAGCTGCCCACGACCGGCTCGAACAAGCTCCGCAAGAAGGAAATGCAGGCCGACGGCTGGCGAACGACCGACGACGTGTACTGGTGGGCCGGTCGCGGCGAGCCGTCGTACGCGCTTATGACCGCGGCGGACAAGCAGGCTCTCCGCGAGCAGTTCGCCACGAACGGCCGGCTGCGCTTCCTGCCCTAGTCGCAAGGAGAAACGCCGTGGGACTGCATCTGGATGAGCGTTTCTGCAGGCCCGGGGCCGGGTGTTTTTTGGGGGTGGGTATGAAACCCAAAAAAAAAGCGCCCCCGTAAGACAGGGGAAATAGCCCCCCGTTT
>NZ_JBFAKG010000144.1:0-17929 GCF_040655595.1 Saccharopolyspora sp. NPDC050389 | reverse complement strand
TTCTCGCTGTGGGATCCCCGACATCATGAATGCCAATTCACCACGTCGGGGCTGTCCTCGCGAGAAGGCCTCTGAGAACCCGCGGCGGTGCAAGCGGCGTGGGTGGGCTAAGCGGCTGCGCCGCTTCAAGTGCAAAACGCCCGCGTTACTACATCCGCACGTCACCACATCCAAAACAGCCTCTATAGCAACCCAAAGTACTCACGGGCACTCACCTGGCGAAACGTTCGTCCAGGGCGGAACGTGCGGCGCCAGTGGTGTCCTAACAGGACGTTCGTGCCCGGTGTCAGCGGTGTTGGCGTGCGTCCGAGAGGCCGATCGGCAAGGTGGCCGCCACTCCCTGGACATGCCGGCCGTCGAGGCGTTTCATGCCGATGCCCCATTCGCGGGCCAGCCGGGTCAGCGCCTGCGTTGTGTGCTCCAGCGCCGGGAGGTTCGCCGCCGCTATGCGCAACGTCGCGTCCACCTGGGGTTCGGTTTCGGTTGTCGACCTGCGTGCCGTGACGGCGATCGTCAGCGCTGAGTGCGGAGCGGCCGTGAGCAAGCGGTGCAGCGCCTGCGTTGCGACCGTTGGGGAAAGGCCTGCCCAGCCACCGAGTTCGAAGGTCGCCTGCGAGACCGGTCCGGCGTGCCAGAGGCGCCATTGTTCCCGGATGCGGCCGCGATCGGCCGTGACGTGAGCGAGCGAGGAGATGGCGCCGAGGACGTCGTTCTCGGTGAGTCCTCTGGTGGGTGTGCCGTCGCGGCGGAGCTGGCGCTTCACCCGCCGGACGGCGTTGCCGAGCGCCCGTTGGACGTCTGCGTCCCGATGCACCTCGACCGTGCGCAGCACCTGCAGGGTGAGCCAGACGCGCGGTGCGTGCGCCTGGCTGAACCCGGCGTGGTGCACCACCTGCACGGCGAACGCCGGTGCCTGCTCGTTCAGCGGTGGCAGCATCATCTCGGGCGGTGGCATCGGCTTTGGGGCGCGCGTGGTCGATCTCGGTTGCAGCACCGCGGCGATCCCAGCGGCCCGGCTGACCATCGACACCGTCTCGTCGCCGACGTCGTCCACGATCCACACCGCTTCCGGCGAGATCAGGCGCAGCAGCGCGCGCCCGGCCTCGTCCGCGTTCCGCAGATCCCGGTCTCGCTTGCGCAGCAAGTACTTCGACGACAACGCGAGCCATTCGTACAGCCAGCGGCCGCGGACGCGAACCGCCGTCAGCGCCAGGATCATCGCGGCCACGACGACGACCGCGGCGATCGCGGGCCACGGCCGGCCGATGACCAGCACGACCGCGATCAGCACGAGCTGCCAGTAAATGACCTGCAGCACCCCGATCCCGCCGAGCGGGCGAGCGGGCATCGCGCGTCGTCGTGCCTCGACCTGCCGAGCGGCAGCCGCGACCGCCGATTGTGGCTGCCGGCCGACAGGTTGAGCGGCGAAGGAAGCATCCGCGGTTGCGGCCGGGTGCGCGGTCATCGCCGGTTGCCAAACCGGAGTCGCTCGTGGTTGCGGGATCGCCGGTGCGTCGATTCGCACGCCGGCTCGGGTCGCGCCTGGATCGGTCACCGTGCTGCCTCCTCGTGCCTTCCCCCGGGCCCAGTCTCCACAGGGAAAATGAGGATTTGGTGACAGCGGATCGCGCGTGCGCACCTCGCGTCCGAAGTTGGTGATTATCATCAAATCTTCATCGACCGCTTGTTAATGTCATCGGGTGACTGACGACAAGTCCGGCTCGAAATCCCCGGCTCTGCAGCGGTTAAGCGCCGCGGCGCGCGGCCGCGCGGCGATCGCGCTGCTGGTCGCCGGCTGCCTGGGACTGGTCGGCCTGGCCGTTACCGGACAGGCGTCGGTTCCGCCTGGCCTGCAGTTCATCCAGGTCGGTCACTGGGTCTACAACAGCACTTCGCAGGCAGCGTTCCACGTCGACGGGTCGACCGGCCAGGTGGATGCGCGGGCGAACGTGCCCGGTGCCGAGCAGGGCAGCCAGGTCGTGCAGGGCGAGCGCTCCGGATATGTCGTCGAGCGGTCGCGGATCACGGAGTTCAGCAAGTCGACGCTCAGCGTCGAGAACAGCGTCACCCCACCGGCCACCGAGCAGCCGGTCGTGCTGGAGGTCGCGGGCGGCCCGTACCTGGTCTACCGCAACGCGGGCCGGATAGCCCGCCTCGGCGACCCGACGGCCACCGTCCCGGCGGGCGGCCCGCTGTCCACGCCGGTGGCGACCTCCGACGGAACGGTGTGGCTGCACCGGATCGACACCGGTTCGATCTGCCAGCTGCCGCGCGGCGCCACCAGGCTGGCCTGCCCCGCGGAGTTGCCCAAGGGCCACGGCGGCGCGCTGGCCGTCGTCGGCGACCGGCCGGTGGTGATCGACACCACGGCGGACACGCTGCACACCATCAGCGGTGACGGGCTCGGCGATTCCGCCGACATCGGCCTCAAACTGCCGCCCACGGCCCAGGTGGCCAACAGCGCCGTCGACGGGCGGCTCGCCGTCGTCGACCCGGACCGCAAGCAGCTGCACCTGATCGGCACCGCCGGGTTGGAGAAGAACGGCCCGGTCGCCCGGCCCGTCTCGGTGGACCTGCCCAAGGAAGGCAAGATCGCCGGACCCGTCGCGGCCTCGCACGTCGTCATGGTGGTCGACGAGACCCGGCACGAAGTGCTCACCTACGACAGCAAGGGCCAGCTGAAGAGCTCCAAGAAGCTTCCGGAGAACGGCGAACCGCCGCGACCGGCGCTGGGCGAGGACAACCGGATCTACGTCGACACCTCGGACGGCTCGCGGGTGCTGGTGGTCGACGGCGAGGACGGATCGGCGGCCGAGGTGTCCATCGACGACGCCGCCCGCAACGGGACGGCCGACGAGGCGACCACCGAGGACCCACCGGACTCGGAGCCGCTGGTGCCGGGCGTGCTGTCGGATGTCGTCGCGGCCGCGACGCCGCCCGGCGCGCCCCGCAACGTCAAGGCGGTCGCCGGCGACGGCTCGGCCACGGTGACCTGGGGCGCCGCCGCGAACAACGGCGCGCGGATCACCAGGTACCGGCTGAGCTGGCCGGGTGGGTCGACCACGGTCGACGGGTCGGCGTCGAGCGCCACCGTGAGCGGGCTGACCAACGGCAAGTCCTACGTGATCACCGTGACGGCGGAGAACTCGGCGGGCCGCGGCTCGGGCGCCAGCGCCAAGGCGGTGGTGCCGGGGCGCGCGGCCGAAGCGCCGAAGGTCACCGCGAAGGCGGGCGCCGACGGGCGGGTCTCGGTGACGTGGACCGAACCCGAACGCCACGGGGCGGAGCTGGTGCACTACCTGGTGAGCGCGTCCGGCAAGGGCGAACGCGAGGTTTCCGGCCAGAGCACGGAATTCCAGGGGATCACGGGCACCACCACCATCACGGTCCGCGCAGTCACCCGGTACGGCCCGTCCGGTTCTCCCGTGCTCAAGGGGAATCCCGGCAAGCAGAGCGTCACCGTGCCGTCGGGCCCGCCCACCGTGGAGATCACCGGGGTGCGGGGCGATGGCAACAACAGGCTGATCGTGAGCGTCAACGCCGACGCCAAGGGCTCGTCGGCTACCTGCGAGGCGCGCTTCATCGAATTCCTGTCGGCTTCCGCGGCCTGCGACGGGCCTTCCGAGATCGTCTTCAACAACGTCTTCTGGGCCGGCAGCATCAAGATCACGGTCAACATGACGACCCCGGCGGGCCAGGCCACGGACAGCTGGACGGGAGCGCCGGGATAGCCGGGCGGAGCCGGGGAGTCGTGTTCTGATCGGGCCGGCGCCGCCGGCGGGTTTGCGTCGAGGAAGGGCGAGGAACTGCTGTGACACCCACCCCCAAGGTCACCTACGACCTCATCGCCGAGAACGTGCAGGTGGTGATGCGTGGCAAGGAGGACATCGTCCGGCTCGCGGTGGCCGCCCTGTTCGCCGAGGGTCACCTGCTGATCGAGGACGTGCCAGGGGTCGGGAAGACGACCATGGCGCGGTGCATCGCGGCCAGCATCGGCGGCCGGTGGAGCCGCATCCAGTTCACCCCGGACCTGCTGCCCGGCGACATCACCGGCGTGATGGTGTACCACCAGAACGCCGAGCGGTTTCAGTTCCACCCCGGCGCGATCTTCGCCAACGTGGTGCTGGCGGACGAGATCAACCGGGGCACGCCGAAGACCCAGGCCGCGCTGCTGGAAGTGATGGCCGAACGCCGGGTGACCGTCGACTCGGTCAGCCAGGACGTGCCCCGGCCGTTCTTCGTCGTGGCCACGCAGAACCCGATCGAGATGGAAGGCACCTACCGGTTGCCCGAGGCGCAGCTGGACCGGTTCCTGATGCGCCTGTCCGTCGACTACCCGGATCACGACGCCGAGGTGCGCGTGGTGATGGGCGACTGCGCCGGGGTGAGCCCGGACGAGCTGCAGCCGGTGATCGACATCGACGGCGTGCAGCAGGTGATCGCCGAGGTGCGGAAGTCGCGCCTGGCCACCGAGATCATCTCCTACGCGGTGCGGCTGGCCGCGGCGAGCCGGACTCATCCGGCGGTCCGCTACGGCGCCAGCCCGCGCGGCAGCATCGCCCTGATCCGGGCGGCCCAGGCGCTCGCCGCCACCTACGGCCGCGACTTCGTGACCCCGGACGACGTGAAGGACGTGGCGGTCCCGGTGCTCGCTCATCGCCTCGTGCTCACCCCAGACGCGGAGCTGAGCCAGCGGAAGGCGAGCGACGTGGTGGCGGAGCTGCTGGCCGACACCGCCGTGCCGACGGATCCGGCGAGGAGGTAGGAGTGCGGCTGACCCGCCGCGGCCTCCTCGTTCTTCTCGGGGCCGCAACCTGTTTCGTCTTCGGCGAGGTGGCCGGGTATCCGTTGTTCCGGGCGCTGGCCGGGGTCGCGGTGGGCGCGGTGCTGGCCGCCGTGGCCACCACCCTGTTCCAGCCGAAGGTGGAGGTCGTCCGGTCCGTCACCCCGGACCGGGTCGAGCGGGGCGAGCCCGCGCTGGCGTCCCTGGTGGTCCGCAACGACACCACTCGCCGGCACGGCGGCTTCGCCGCGGGCGATCGGGTCGGCACCGAGGTGAACGAGGTGCAGGTCCGCCCGCTCGCGCCCGGCGCGGAGGCCACGTACCACTACGAGCTGCTCACCACGGCGCGCGGCCGGCTCCCGGTCGGCCCGCTCGTGCTGAGCCGGTTCGATCCCTTCGGCCTCGCCCACGGCGACCGGACCGCGGGCGGCACCGCGCACCTGTGGGCGCATCCGCGCCGGCACCAGGTGCGCCCGGCGCGGGCCGGCTACCCGCGGCATCACCACGACGGGCCGATCACCGATCCACCGCTGCGCGGTTCGGCGGACCTGCGCGCCGTCCGGCCGTACGTGATCGGTGACGAGGTGCGCCTCCTGCACTGGAAGGCGACGGCCCGGACCGGTCAGCTCATGGTGCGCGAGTACGCCGACCCGGCGCAGTTGCGGTTCACCGCCGTGCTCGACAACCGGCCCGCCGCGATGAGCCCGGCCGTCTTCGAGGAAGCCGTCGAGGTGGCGGCCTCGCTGCTCTGCGCGTCGGCGTCGGCCGGGCAGCACTGCCGGCTGATCACCTCCAACGGCATCGACACGCCGGTCGACAGCGGCCTGCGGGCGGTCAGGTCGCTGCTGGACGAGTTGTGCCTGGTCGGCCAGGACGCGGCGGCGGATGCGCCGCTCGTGCCGGCCGCGCTCGCCGCGACGCGGCCCGGCGGCATCCTGGTGATCATCACCGGGCCGGACGCCGACGTCGCCGCGCACCGCTGGCGGCCGGACGTGCTGGTCCGGCTCGGCGCCCGGCAGTCGTCGGCGGGCAACGGGCTGATCGCCGCGTCGGACGCGGCCGATGCCGCCGCGAAGTGGAACGCCTTGCAGGCGGGTCCGGCATGACCGCGCGCAACCGGCTGGCGATTGCCGGACTGCTCTGCGCCGCAGCGGTTTCCGGGCTGCTGTTCGCACCGGTCTTCGGCTTGGCACCGCTGATCGTCCCGGTGCTCGTCGTGGTGCTCGTCGGCTACGGCTGCGTCGAACTTGCCGCGCGGTGGCCGGAACTGGCGCCGTGGCGGCCGTTTCTGGTGCTGCTGGCGGCTCTTCTCGGGCTGATCGAGTCGGTTCTGTTCCCGACCACCGTCGTTGGCCTGCCCACCGGGGACACGCTGCGGGTTCTGGGGCGCGGGTTGACCGAGGGCTGGCTGCTCAGCCTGCAGTCGACCTGGCCCGCCAGGCCGGATGCCGAGCAGTTGTTGTTCGTGCCGCTGGCGGTGCTGTTCGCCGTCGTGCTCGGCCTGGAGTTGTTGCTGCGGCTGCGAAAGCCGATGGCGGCGTTGCTGCCGAGCCTGGCGGTGGTCGCACTCGGCCAGGCGTACCAGGCGCTGACTGGGCTCGCCGCGCTGCTGGCCGCGATCGCTTACGCCGTCCCGGCCGGCGTGCTGCTCTGGGCGGAGCGCCCCGGGCGGCCGGCTGCCCGGCCGCGCGGGGCGCTCCAGCCGGGTCGACGGCCGTCCAGGGCGCGGATTCTGCTTGTGGCGCCCACGGTTGTCGGGGTGGTGGCAGGCTCCGTCATCATCGGTGGCTTCGATCCGGTCGGCGGCGATCCGTACCGCCTGGCGGACGGCAGGTTGGTGCCGCTGCGGCAGAACCGGCTCAGCAATCCGCTGGACCAGATCGCGGAACGCCTGGCCGACCGCGACCGGGAGGTGTTCCGCTACCGCAGCGATGCGCCGGTCGACCGGTGGCGTTTGGTGGTGCTGGACGGCTTCGACGGATCCAACTGGTCGACCGACGCGCGGTTGCGCCGGATGGGAACCGGCCTCGACGGGGTGCCGGGCGGCACCGCGGGCACGGCCGACCTGCGGGTGCGGGGCGGGCTTGGCCCGTGGTTGCCGAGCCAGCCGGTCCCGGTGGGCGTGACCGGGCTCGCGCCGCTGGTGGATCAGTCCTCAGGCGCGCTGCTGGTGGATCAGCCGGTGCCCGCAGGCCAGGCGATCTCCTACCGGCTGAGCTGGTCCACGCCCCAGATCGATGCGGCGCGGCTCGGTGTCGCCCCGGTCGATCCCCAGGCGGGCGGGCTCGGCGGTGTCGGCGTCGTGCCTCCGGAAATCGCCCAGCTGGCCAGGGATTCGGTGCGCGGACTACGCCCAACGTTCCAGGCGGCGCTGCAACTCGACCGGTTCCTCAGCCAGAACTACCAGGTCGCGGTCGGCGAAGACCTGCCGACCGGGCACGGCTGGCCGCAGCTGCGGCACTTTCTCGTCGAGAGCAAGCGCGGGACGAGTGAGCAGTTCGCCGCCGCGTACGTGCTCCTGGCGAGGTTGAACGGGATCCCGGCCCGGCTGGTCGTCGGGTTCCGCGGCTCGAACAAGGCCGAGGGCGACTTCAAGGTGGTGCGAAACGGCGACGTGCTGGCGTGGCCGGAGGTGGCGGTCGAGGGCGTCGGCTGGGTGCCGCTGGACCCGACCGCGACCGCTGCCCAGTCCGGCCGGGAGCAGTTCGGCCTGGCCATGGCGGCCGCGCAGGCCCGGCAGCAGTTGCCGCCTGAGAACCAGCTGCGCCCGCCCCAGCTGCCGCCGGGGCAGCAGGAGGAGGCGGATGAGCAGGCGTCCGGCGCCGATCCGCTGCAGTGGGGAGTGGTGGCTTCCGTCGCTGGGCTCTTGCTTCTGCTTGCCTGCTGGTTGGTCGGCGTGCCGCTGGCGAAGGCCGTGCGCGCCCAGCGCAGGAGGCGCTTGGCCGGGGCCGATGGCGTGATGGGTGCGTGGGCGGAAGCTCGCGACCGGATTCGCGCGCACGGCGTGCCGTACCGGATTGGGATGACACCGCGAGATCTGGCCGAATCGGCGGGCGCGATGATCGGGGAGCGAACGGCGGAGCCGGTGGCAAGGCTGGCGAAGGTGCTGGACATGGCGCTGTGGTCAGGAGTCCCGGTGGCGGACGGCCAACCCCGGCGAGCCTGGGAAGAGGTCCGAGAGGTCCGGCGAGCACTAGCGACCCGCCCACTGTCCACCAGACTGAGAGCGGCACTGGAACTACGCACACTGCTCCCCACAGGCCGCCAGCAAGACCGATCTTGAGGGAGCGGCCGAGAGGTCATCTCGACTTCCGCTGGCTCGCGGCTGCACGCTGCGCTGCGGTGGCGTGCAGCCACCCACGCGCTTTCTAGTCCAGGTCTCGGATGTCGTCCCAGCTGTGATCGACCGGGATCGAGGCCACCCGGTGGTGGTTCTCGTGCACTGGTCCGGTGTCACCGCGCAGGACGTCGATAGCGGAGTCCCCACGTCCCCAGCGGAAGGTGAAGCCGCCCAGGTACAGCCATTGACACGGGAGCTTTGCCATTCGCTAACTCGCAGACGGTGACAACGGGCGGATCAGAACCGGACGAGCCAGCCTCTCCGGCAAGAAGCACTCATGAGCCGGTTCCTGGATGCAGAACGGTGCTTGCGGGTGTGTTGGCGCTGGAAGCGCCAGAATCGCCCGGAGCGTCCACAGTGGCGTTGCGTGGTATTGGTAAGCCACGGCCTGCGGGTTGAACACCCCAGCGCTGTCCGGCGTGGGCACGCGGTACGCGGTGGCCTGGTCCTGGCTGCGGAGGATGAAGACGTCGGCGCAGTCCTGCGGGTGCTGGAACATCGAGGCCATGAGCTGAGGGGCGTCCTCCGGACCCCAGCGAATCAGGGTCCAACCCCGCAAGCGCAACTCGGTGAGCAGCTCCTTCAGCTCAAGCGACAACGGTTCGCTCATCGCAACCCCCAAGGCACGGGCCACTTCCGCAGGTCCACCCGTTTCCTCTGCTTCCGCATGGCGGCCCACTCGCGCCGGTACTGACGCCTTTCCAGCAAGCGTTTCCACATCGCGCCTCCCGATCTCTGGAAAGACAACCCCGCCTACTGGTCAAGGGAGAGGTGTCTTTCTGTAGTATTCGGATCACTGGGAGTGACTCGGAAGCTTCTGGGGGTCTACAGGTGTCTTCTGCCGGTGATGAGGTCGGTGCCGAACTTCGGTCCGCGCGGGTTGACGCAGGGATCAGCCTTGCGCAGATGGCGCGACTCACGAACTACTCCAAGCCCTACCTCGGGCTGATCGAGACTGGTCGGCGGCCGATCACGGTAGATATCGTGGTGGCGTACGAACGCGAACTCGGCCCGTTGGGAGACGACATGCTGCGTCGCCGGGACATCACGCACCCTCGCACCATGAAGGCTGACCGACCGACGCTCACCGAGCTGGCACGTTCGATCGACAGCGGCGACCCCGGCGTGTTGGCAACCGCGCCATCCAGTCGCGCCGTCGACTTCTTCCTCGCGTCGAAGCTCGGTGAGTCGGGGGCGAACCACCTGCGGGAGTGGGTCCGCACCGGGAAGACGTCGACGCTGCGCGCGAACGCGCTCGCGGTGCTTTCGAAGATGTCGATGCGCGAGGACATCGAGCTCATCGTGGATTGCTTGGAGACGGACGAGAAGGTCCGGTTCCTGTCCTTGGCGTCCGAGGTGTCCAAGCTGTTGCAACACGACTGGGAGACGTCCAAGGCGGTTGCGAAAGACCCGACCACCGCCCCGAATCCCCGGAAGCTGGCAAAGGCCCTGACGAAGGAAACCCTCCTGGACTCCGACGCCGAGTCCCGCTGGTGCGGGGCGTACCTGCTCCGGGGGCTCGTCCCCGTACTGGGCAGGTAGGGTCGTTCAGCGCATTCAAGTGGTCTGAACAGCGGAAACTACGCCTCCGTCTAGATTGAGGGTCTCAGAATTCGTGGCGGAATCTCGGAATGCTAGGCGGTGACGTGGCGGATCCGCCACGGTCTTGAGATTCCATTTCGCGCATCGGCTGCTTTCTGGTCGGCCACCGTGGATCACCAAGCGACGGGAAGCCTCTCGACGCCGTGCACGGCTGTCATGCTGCGAAAGCGGATGTCTGCCGGACTAAGCTCGAGCCGGAGCTTGGGGAAGCGCCGCAACAACGCTGGTAGCGCAATCCGTAGCTCCATCCTGGCCAGTGGCGCGCCGATACAGTGGTGGATGCCGTGTCCGAAAGCCACGTGCGGGACCGGTTTCCGTGAGATGTCGAAGTCATCTGGAGCGGTGACAAGACTCAGGTCCCGGTTGGCCATGGGTAGCGACGGAACGACCAGATCGCCGGTGTGCATTTCCTGCCCACCGACGGCGGTGTCCGCCATGACGGTTCGGGGCAGACCAGAGTGCACCGGGGTGAGAAAACGGAGCAGTTCTTCGACGGCATCGTCGACACGCTCGGGCTCGTCGCGGATCGCGGCCAGTTGTTCGGGGTGCTCTAGCAACAGGGCGGTGCCCGTGCCCAGGGCGTTGGCGGTGGTCTCATGCCCCGCAATCAGCAGCACAAGGGCGATACCGACCAGCTCGTCGTGACTGATGTCCTCATCGTGTTCGCGGATGAGCATGCCGATCAGGTCATCATCCGGAGCACTGCGATGCCGGTTGACGAGATCGCTCAGGTAAGAACGAAGAGCAAGGAACGCTTCGGTTCGTTCGTCTTGTGAGGTAGTGAGCTGAAGCTGAACCGACGACAGACGTTGGAACATCTCCCGGTCAGAGTAGGGAACGCCAAGGAGTTCACAGATGACCAGGGAGGGGATGGGCAGCGCGAAGCTCTTGACGAGGTCGAGCGGCGGGCCGGCGCCCTGCATGTCGTCGAGAACGTCGCCGACAACGGCCCGCACCCGAGGCTCCAACACACGCATGCGGCGCATCGTGAACTCCGGGGTGAGCAGCCGGCGCAGACGGGTGTGCTCGGGCGGGTCCTGACCGACCATAAACGACGCCGCGTCGGCGAACTGCAACTCGTCGGAAGGGTCGGCATCGGTTCGCGAGGAGGCGCGATCCGCGTGGCGGACAAGACCCGCGCTGCTGAACCGGTTGGCGTCACCGAGTACCGCACGCACATCCTCGTAGCGGGTGACCAGCCAGGCGGATACACCGAAAGCGGTTTCCGTTCTGGTCGGTCGACCCGTGCGTGCACGTTCAGAAAGTTCGGGTCCTGGGCTGTAGCGCTCGCGCGACATGTTGACCGGACGCGGCGGGGTCGGCGACGTCATCACTCCTCCAATCGAACAGCGGCCGGACCTCTCCCGTACCGCGCTGCTCAGACTCGGTAACCTTACCTGGTAAGTTTACCAAGTAAGCGGCGATCGTGCCGGACCGAATCGAGGAGACCGGGACGGGTACTGCTCGATCGTCTTCCTGGTACTGGCAGATGGGAATCGGTGTCATGACATCCGCATCCGGAACTCGCTCCTTGAAGGTCCTCGTGTGCGGTGGTGGTATCGCGGGACAGGCGACGGCCTACTGGCTCGTGCGAGGTGGTCATCGAGTAGTCGTGGTCGAGCGTTTCCCGGCGCTGCGAGCCACGGGTGCACAGGTCGATCTCCGCGGTCAAGGCATCGAGGCGGTCGAGGCCATGGGGCTTCTCGATGTCGTGAAGAGCAAACTAGTGGACGAAGCCGGCGTCGCCTTTGTGAATGCCCAGGGTAAGACGAGGGCGACGATCATGGCCAACACGTCCGGCCAGGGGCGCCAGACTCTGACGTCCGAGTACGAGATCATGCGTGGAGACCTCGTGCGCATTCTCAACGATGCGACGAAGAACGACGTCGACTACGTCTTCGGGACGAGCGTGGATCGCTTCGAGCAGGATGAGAAGAAGGTCGTCGCTTACTTCTCCGACGGCTCGTCCGACGCGTTCGACCTGCTGATCGGTGCCGATGGGCAAGGGTCGCGCGTCCGTCGAGCCATCTTGCCGGCCGGGACTCCAGAACCGTACTGGCAGATGGGCATCCACATGTCGTATTGGTTCGTTCCGCGCATCGCGTCGGACAGCAACATCCGCGACACCTATAACGCCCCCGGCGGCCGGATGATCATGCGCAGGAGTCACCACCCGGATGAGACTCAGGTGTATTTCGTGCTACGGGAAACATCGGAGGAAGCCTCAGCCACTCATCGCGAGCCGGTCGAACGCCAGAAAGAGTTCTGGGCCGAGCGGTTCCGCGGTGCGGGATGGCAGACCGACCGGTTCATCGAAGGCATGGAGACGACCCCGAGCTTCTACTCCCAGGAGGTCGTGCAGGTCCGTACGGACACCTGGTCCCACGGACGCGTGGCCCTTGTCGGAGATGCCGCGCACTGCGCCTCCCCCTACAGCGGCATGGGGGTCTCCGGCGGTCTGGTCGGCGCCTACGTCCTGGCTGGTGAGATCAACCGACACCCCACTGACCTGCCTCGGGCGCTGGCGAACTACGACACGACACTTCGACCGTTCGTCGACGAGGTTCAGGCCACGGTGAAACCGCGCCTGCTGCGCCTCGGCATGCCCATGAGCCGGTTCGGGATCAACGCCTTCCTCGCCGTCGCGGGACTGGCTACCTTCCTGCGCATCCCCGACCTCGTCGCGCGGTTCTCGAAGGAGGACCGGGGCGGCGATTGGCAGCTCCCCCAAAGCCCTGAACTTCGTGTCCGTTAGGAGTGGCGTTGCCCGGTAGCTTATACGATAGACTTTACTTGATAAGTTTATCGAATAAGTATACTGCGTAAGGATGAAGCGCAGTGAGGGAGCCCTTTTCACATGCCGAATCGAGGAGATCGCGGCGGGTCGAAGACGCGAGCGCGCATCGCTGACGTCGCGAGTGAACTGTTCCTGGAGCGCGGCTTCGACGACGTCACGATCGCCGAGGTCGCCGCAGCCGCCGGTGTGTCCAAGGTGACGGTGTTCTCGCACTTCGAGCGGAAGGAAGACCTCCTGCTCGATCGTCTTCCGGACGTTGTCGACATCGTGCGAACCGCAGTCCGCGAGCGGGCGGACGACACCAGCGCCGTCGAGACGCTCCGTCAGGCCGCCCTCGCACTCGCGGAGGAGCGGCACGTGCTCTCGGGCCTGAACGGGGACATCGAACCGATGATGCGGACCGTCACGGCTTCGCCCGCCTTGATCGCGCGGCTTCGCGCATTCGCGTATGAGATCGAGACAGAGCTGGCCGCCGAGCTCGACACAGACACGACGTTCTCCGGCGACAGCACGTTGGCCGCGGCCCTGCTTGTCGCCGCATACCGGACAGTCGCCGTCGAGACGGTACGACGCCGACTCGCCGGAGACGACCTCACCGACATCGCCACGACGCACCGTCAGCGCCTGAACCAGGCGTTCGACGCCGTCGAACACGGCATCTCAGGCGCTCATCGCAGGGCGCCATCCGCCTGAGATCCCGAACGCCGCGAAAACGACTCGCCGAAGAAATGCCACGACACTGAGACTGATCTTGGTGTCGTCTCTGTGAGACAACAAAAGAAAGCCCAGGTCGCACAAGATCGACATGTCACGCGCGGCGAAACCCTGCACTAGAGGTTGCAGCGGGTGCCTCGGATTGGGATCGGGTCGCTGGTGTAGATGTGCTTTCCGTCCGTGGCCCTCACTTGGAAGCAGTACCTGCGGGCCGGGTCCACCGGCACCACCTTGGTGCGGTCCCGGTTGGCGACCAGGACCATCGTGTCTATCCGCTCGCCCGCTACCACCACCGCGAAGTCGAGGTCGCCGTCCGCTCGCCAGGTCAGCTGGACCTGGTCGCCCCGGTCCTCCGGTGGGGCCACTTCGAGGTTCACGTCCGGCTTCGGGTCGGCCGGCTGCTGCGGTGGGGGAGCGGCGACCGCGGTGGGCGCGGATTCGGCCTGTTCCGCCGGTTCGCTCGACCCGACGAACAGCGGCACGGCCGTCAGGCCCAGGACGACCACGCCGGCGCCGATCAGGATGCCGGTGCGCCGCCGGTTGTGCGGGCGCTTGCCGGGTTTCGACTCGCCACCGAAGGTGTGGACGAGGGTGCGGCCGGGTGTCACCGGTTCGGCCACCGGCGGAGCGTGTCCGGCGGCTACCGGTGGGACGTGTCCGGAGACCGGCAGTGGAGGGTGTCCGGCAGCGACCGGTGGGGCGTGTCCGGCGGTTGGCGGCTGGTGCTGCGCGACCTCGGCGAAGTCGTCGAACTTGGCGGCGGGTTCGTCTTCTTCGTCGTCGACCTCGCCGGAGTCGTGGCCGGGTTCGATCGCGCCGCCGCCCGTCGCTCGCTGGATGTTGGCGAACAACGTCACCAGCATCGCGGCGTCCTGCGGTCGGTCTGCCGGGTCCTTGGCCAGCAGCCGACCGACCACATCGGACAGTTCGGCCGGTACTCCGGCGGCCCGGATCGGGGGCACCGGCTCGCGCAGCACCTGGAGGATCCGCTCGCCGGGCTGCTGCCCGGTGCGGTGCGGGAACGGCGGCGCACCCGTCAGCGCGGTGTGCAGGATCGCGCCCAGCCCGTACAGGTCGGATGCCGCGGAAATGGTGTCCTCGCGCAGCGTTTCGGGGGCGGTGTAGGCCACCGCGTGCATCGGGTCGCGCGGAAACCGGCGGCGCAGCGCCAATCCGAAGTCGGCGAGGACGAACTCGCCGGACCGGCGGTACAGCACGTTGTGCGGCGTCACGCCGCCATGCAAGACGCCCGCCCGGTGCGCCGCGGCGAGCGCGATGGCGACCGCCGACCCGATCGCGAGCACGTCGCGCAGCGTCAGCGCGACGCCGGAGTCGAACAGCCCGGCCACCGAGCCCCGGCACAGCTCCATCCGCACGCCGGAGCGGCCGTCGCGGTGCTTGATCACGGCGTCCACGGGCAGGATCGGCCGCACCTCCCGCAACGCGTCGAGAGCCTTGCGCTCGCGGTCGAGCCACGCCGTGGTGTCGGCGTCGAAACCGTCGGTGAACATCTTGACCGCGACCGCGGTGCCGTCATCGACCAGTCGGCCCGCGTAGACCTTGGCGGTCGGTCCTTCGGCGAGCAGCCTCAGGTCGCCCACCGCGCCGCTGCTCTCGATGCTCATGCGCCCATTCTCCAGGAGTGCGGCCGGTCTGCGGCGAAAGTCGCGCAATGCGGCAGGTTCCTGCCTTCGCCACCCGCGATCGCCCGCCGCGGTCGAAGCTTTCGACCATGCAGACTACCGGCCTGGTCAGAGTGACCATCGCCGCTCCACGGCGGCGAATCGACATGGCGTTGCCAGAGCACGCGGCCGTCGCCGAGCTCCTTCCCGGCCTGCTGGCGCGCGCCGGCGAAGGCCTGGCCGACGATGGCGTCACCGGCGGCGGCTGGCAGCTGCGCAGGGTCGACGGGTCGGCCTTCGACCTGGACCGGACGCTGGGCTCGCACCGGGTGCGGGACGGGGAGGTGCTGCACCTGGCGCCGCGCCGGATCAGCTGGCCGGAGCTGGAGTACGACGACTTGGTGGACGCGATCGCCACCGGCTCCGGCCACACCGGCAGGGCGTGGGGGCCGCGGCACACCCGGGTGGCGGGACTGGCGGCCGGCGCGGCGGCGGTGCTGCTCGGCCTGGTCGCCGTGTTGCGCTCGGGCCCGCCGTGGACATCGCCAGCGTTGTGGGCGTTGGGCACTGCGGTGTTGCTGCTCGCGGCGGGCGTGCTGCTGGCCCGTGCGGTCGGTGATGCCGATGCCGGGGCGGTGCTGGCGGGGGTCGCGCTCCCGTTCGCCTTCGCCGGTGGGGGATTGCTGCTGGCCGGGCGAAATCCGGTGACCGAGCTGTCGGCGGGCCACCTGATGCTCGCCGGTGCGTTGCTGCTGCTGGCGGGCCTGGTGGGTCACCTCGGCGTGACGGCGGCCCAGTCCCTGTTCGCGGGGGCGGTCACCGTCGGCCTGCTCGGGGTGCTCGCCGGTTGGCTGGCCACGATCGACGGGTTGGCGGGCTACCAGGTCGGGGCCGTGGTCGGCGGCGGGCTGCTGGCACTGTCCACAGTGTTCGCTCCGCTGGCGTTGCGGCTCGGCAGGGTGCCGATGCCGGTGCTGCCGCGATCGACGGCGGATCTGGTGCGCGACGATCCACCGCCGCCCCTCGCGCTGGTCCACGCCGCGGTGGCCAGGGCGGACGGGTTGCTCACCGGAATGCTGACCGGGGCGTCGGTCGTGGTGATGTGCTGCCTGGCGACGCTGGTCCGCAGCGCCGATGGGAGCTCGGTGGTGATGGCGGCGGTCCTCGCCGTCGGATTCCTGTTGCGCGCGCGGCTGTACCCGATCCTGCGGCAACGGGTGCCGTTGCTGGTCACCGGGATGTTCGGTGTCGGCTGCCTGGTGGTCGGCCCGGGCGTGACGGCGGTGGGGCTGGTGCTCGCCGGGCCGCTGCTGCTGGTCGTGGCCGCCGCGGCGATCGCGGCCGGCATCCTGCTCAGCACCCGTGCCGCGAACCCGTATCTGGGCCGGTTCGCCGAGTACTTCGAGATCCTGGTGATGGTCGCCATCGTTCCGGTGGCGTGCGCCGTGCTCGGCCTGTACGGCTACGTGCGCGGACTGGGGGGTTGATCGCATGGCGTCGAAACGAGACCAGCTGCAGGCGTACCAGTTCCTCGTCCAGCGGGCGATTTCCGCCCTGGTCACCAGGGAAACCGATCCGGAGCAGCCGCCGTTCCGCAGGCCGACGGGAGCGGTGCTCGCGAGCATCGCGCTGGCCATCGTGTCGCTGGCCTGCGTCGGCGTTTACGGGATGATCGTGCCGGGCGGCAACAACGCCTGGCGCAAGGACGCCGCGGTGATCGTGGAGAAGGAGACCGGCACCCGGTACGTCTACCTGAACGACCGGCTGTACCCGGTCGCCAACTACGCGTCCGCGCTGCTGCTGCTCGGTGATCACCGCGCCACGCAGCAGGTTTCCCGCAATTCCCTCGCCGACGTGCCCCGCGGGCCCCGTATCGGCATCCCGGGCGCGCCCGACGCGCTGCCCGGCCCGGACCGCCTGCTGACCGGCTCCTGGTCGCTGTGCTCGGCACCGGCCAGCGACCTGGCGGGCAGCAGGGTCGAGGAGTCGGTGCTGCTGGCCGGTGCCGAACCGGGCGGTGGTGCAGGGCTGGACGACCAGGCGTTGCTGGTCGAGCTGGCGCCGACAGGGGAGCGGTACCTGATCTGGCGCGGCCGCCGGCACCAGATCAACTCCTACGACGCGGTCGTCGGCACCGGGCTCGCGCTGACGTCCGAGCCGTGGGCCAGGGTGGGGCGGGCCTGGCTGGACGTGCTGCCGGAAGGAGCCCCGATCGAACCGCTCGCGGTGGCACAAGCCGGGGAGCCGTCCGCGGCGGTGCCCGGGCGAACCGACATCCGGGTCGGGATGTTGCTGGTGGTGCAGACCTCGGGCGGCGGGCAGCAGTACTACCTGGCGGAGCGGGACGCTCTGCGGCCGATTACCCAGCTGCAGCACGACATCCAGCTGGCGGACGCGCAGACGATGCTCGCCGCCTACCCCGGCGGGGAGCCGAAGGCGGTTCAGCTGGCACCGTCGCTGGCGGCCACGGCGCGGCGGCTCGATCCGGTCGTGGCGGCCGCGGGCTCGGCGCCGGCGACGCGGCCGGAGGTCGCTCGGTTGCGGGACCGGGAGGCCACGGTGTGCGCCACCTTCGGTCAGGGCGGGGCGGTGCCCCTGCTGGTGGTCGATCCGGTGCTGCCGCCGGCAGATCCGATGACCGCGACCACGCGCCGGAGCGCGAACGGGACGCCGCTGGCCGACCGGGTGCACGTGCCGCCTGGGTGGGCCGCCGTGGTCGAGGCGATGCCGTCGGAGCAGGCCCCGGCGGGCACGCTGACCGTGGTCACGGACATGGGGCGCCGCTACCCGGTGGCGACACCGGAGGTGCTGCGGATGCTCGGCTACAGCTCGGCCCGCCCGGTGCGGCTGCCCGCGGGCCTGGTGGCCCGCCTGCCGGAAGGCCCGGCCCTGGACCCCAACACCGCCATGCGCCAAGCCCCGGCCGGATAACGCCCTGCCGGAGGGGGGAAGCGAACTGCGCCGGTCAGCGGGAACGCTGACCGGCGCAGTGCTGTCGAGCGAGCCGGGCTGCGAACGCAACGGGGCCGTGAGTCTTTTGGGTTGCTATAGCAGCCCAAAAGACTCACGGC
>NZ_JBFAKG010000143.1:0-18217 GCF_040655595.1 Saccharopolyspora sp. NPDC050389 | reverse complement strand
CGACTGCCGGCCACTGCCGGAAGAAGCCTGGCGTTTACGCTGCGCTCTCACGTCAAGGCCGGTCTCCGAGGCGGCACCGTGGTCACCGATGTCCAACCTCTCCGGCAAGCCCATATCCATCCAGCCACCGGCGAACGCGCTGAAGTCAGCCCCCACACCCTCCAACTCAAACCAATACGACTCGAACCCCTCATCAGCCACACCAGACTGCGCGACGCCCCCCTCGCCCACACCGTGCATCGGCACATCGGCGTTGTCCACGTCCGGTTCGGGCAAACCGCCAGACCCGGCGTCGGACTCGATAAACCCGGACGGCGTCGCGCCCACGAACAACGAGTCGTCATCCCCGGCCTCCTCACCGGGCCGCACGCCCACAACGCCCGACACCGAACCGCCGATCAGAGCGTCCACACCGGACGGAGCGCCGCCACCCACCACCTGCTCGCCCTGCTCGACCGGATGCACCACACTCTCCCCAGGTACATCCACCCCACCCAGACCGGCATGACCGAAAGCGGGCTGTGGCACCACACCGGCGGCTGTGTGTTCACCGGTATCCGCGTGATCACCAATGCGCGGCCGGGCGCCAAACGGTGCTGAATCAGAAATCTCGGTGAACCGTAGCCCGTTCTTGGACCGGGGGAGCGAGCTGATCACTACGTGTTCGCGCAGCTCGGCGAGCGAGAGTAACCCGTACCGCGGCCGAAGTCCCTCATATACCTCGTTCAGAGCACGGTCCCGTAGTTCCTTGACCCACTCCTCACGGCCTTGCGATTCCTTAAGAATCTCGAGGTTCAGCGTGGGACGCGCATCATGCGGACTCGCGACAAACCGACCGACGAAACCCTCCAGCCGCCAGAACAACCGCTGCTCATCGGCGGCCGACAGACGATTGCCTTTCCACGCGACAAATTCCAGGTTCAGCTGGCGGGCGCTGCGATAGTAGTCCGCAGTCCGGCCCGACAGACCGCCGACAGACCGGATGTCGAACTCGGGCACGAGCGGCAAGTCGGGATCCTCGCCGCGTTTCCTTGTGAGACTAGCCCAGGACCAGGTCACCGGCAGACGTTCCAGGGCGGCCGCGAATTCCTCGTTGACGCCGCGCCCACCGTCCCCATCGGCCTCGCCCTCACCGTGCGACGGACGGTGCTTCATCCCCTGGTCCAGCAGACCTCTGATACAGCCCCGGGTCCGCTCCTCCACCGTCGGCTGCAGCGCACCCGGCAGCGACCCACGCGGCGGCTTCGGCCTCCTATCACCTTTGACATTCGCCCGAACCGTGATCCGGATGTCCGGCAACTCCGCCTCCGGCCCCGACCCCGCAACCAGCCCCGCAATCACTTCGCCCAACTGCCTCCCGTACTCCACAACACGCTCCACGTCCATGGGGTGCAACTGTGTCTCGTCCACATCAAGATCGCGAAAGTTTCCCTCACGCAAGTCATCGGGCAACCCCAAGTCATCCGGCAACCCCACCCGAGCGACAGCAGCAGCGCGTGGCACCGGACCCGCACGCCACACAAAGTCCCGGCTAGCCAGCCCGCCGGACAGTTCCGCCACTCTGGTTTGGGTGAACCCCTCCGAGAGCAAGCCCTGAACCCACGCTGTCACCAGATCCCGCGTGACCGGAATAAGGCGGTGACCCCTGCCGTGGGCAAGAGGCAGCTGCCGGTCGCGCTTACGGCCGTCATCCCATTTGAGATCAAGCAGGAACTCCCGCAGTGTCCGCGGAAATTTCTGCTCCTGCAGTGTCTGCGAAGATTCCTGTTCGGGCTGTGGACGCCACTCGACAATCCGCTTCCGCACCCACTGCGGCACCACTAGAGACTCGCCCCGCGCAGCTGCGTGTTCACCGGTATCCGCGAGATTACCAGCGCGCATCCGACTACCAGACGACACCACCCCAGCGTCTGATATGGACGGATCAACAGCAGTAGGCACGGCATGGCCGGAAACAGGTTGCGGCGCCACGAGGTCTCGTGATCCTCCGGCAGCGTGGGTGTCTTCCAATCGCCGGGTGGCCATGTAGTGGTCCGTGCCGTTGTAGACGATGCAGTAGGTCTCCCTGGTGCCATACTGCTCGACACCCTGGGTAGACAGGCGACCATCGGGGACAATCACCACAATGTTGACGCCCAGCAAATCGGCAACGAGCTGAGGAGCAACATCACCACCAACATTGCTCCAACTCCGAGGTGCGCGAATGTCGTCCGCGACGATCTGCAGCGAGACCCGCTCAGCGTCGGTGCTGGCAACGAATCTTTGCAGATAATTGTCGGCAAGCGCGTCGCGCAACCCATCCACGGACCGTTCCTTGCCGAGCTGATCAAGCCGGGCCCCCCATACACCCTCCGGCACTGAATCCAGGACCGACCGGTAGAAACAGTCACCATCAGCTCCGACATCGACGATTTCCAGCCCCCACCCCCTCGCCGTCGCCCGCTGCTCGGGCGTCCCCCACAAACCACTAGAGGCGGGCACGTCGCCAATCAAGCCGTCCGCTGCGGCATTGCCATCCCCCAGACCAGAGCAATCCACATTCTTCTGTTTCCTCGCCGACTTGCCCCCCTTTCTCTTTTTATTTCGAAGTATTCTCACGGCATTTGCCGTGACCACGGGCAGCTCGCCGATCTTACCGGCCAGGCCCGCCACCTCCGCATCGGTATTTTCTTCATGTTTTTCGCTTAGAACCCATTCACGCACCAGCTCCCGAGTTACCGAGGAGACGAAGATGCCAGTCTCATATTTTCCAAGAAACAGGTTCAGTCCACGCTCCCGGAGGTCGAGCAGGAACTTCCCCAGCGTCTCCCCGGGTTGCGGCGGCGTGTAGTTGATAATCTTTTTCCGTACGTCGGGCGGCACCGGCGGCAGATCGGCCACATCCTTATCTTTCCACCGACGCAGTACCGTGGTTTTTGGAAGCATTCCGCCAAGCGCGCGCACCACTCTATCCGCGCCGTAAACATATCCATTCGCGTCGAGATCCCAGCGCACGGCTTTTGCCCACAAAACCGCCCATTCCCGCGCTTCCTGAGTGAACTTCCGCTCCCCTTCGTTCTGGGACTCGTAGAGGGTGATTTGCCGCTGACTCGGGGAAGCGTTGGCAAGATAGTGTTCCAGAAATTTGGGCCACGTGTCAAACTCATCGACACCGGGGCGCCACTTGAAAGGATCTTGCAGAGGCATCTCTCCCGCTAGGGACTCGCCCCCCGCAGCTGCGTGTTCACCAGTATCCGCAAAATCACCGGTGCGCGCCCGACTACCAGACGATGCTGAAGCAGACGGATTAGCGGCACGGGACGTACTGGGTGCGCCACCACGCAGGCCCGGAATCAGCGGCCGGCCATGACCGTTGCGCACCTGCACCTCGACCCAGGCCACTTCCTCAGCCAGACTCGTGGAATGCGTCGGCACCGGACGCTGAGCCCACTCCGGGTATTCGTGCCGGGCCTTCCGCCACAGCGCATACCCGCGGCGCGCATCCTCCGCCGTCACCACCACATTCTCCCGCGGCTGTGCTTGCTGCCGGGCCTTCCGCATCGCAGACCGCACAACCTCGAGCAGGTCACCACTCAACTCCACCGGCCACCCACCCACCACCGCCGACTGAACAGCCTCGCGGTTCACCTCAGCGGACTGCGGCCGCTCGTGCAGGCCAGCGGGCCCGGCGTCCTGAGATTGATCGGTGTTGTGCCTCCCAGCGTGCGTGACCTCTCCCGTCACCGCCTGCACCCAACCCGGCCACAGCAGCGCTGGGTCAGACGGTTGTGTGTCGCGCTCAAGCAATGGCGTGTCCAGCCCTGTCGGTGCGCCCGGCACGGGCGAGTCCACCGCCGCCGACGGTGGCGTGCGGGGCTCGACCGCCCGGTCGCCCTGCGGGCGAGTGGACGACGGAGTCCCGGCATGCGGCTGCCCTGTCGACGTCGGCCCGGTCGATGTTGGGCTTGTCGATGTCGGGCCGGTCGGCGTTGGGCCAGGCTGGGTTTGGCCGGTCGGGGGTTGCCATGGTGCGGGCTGCCCGGTCTGGGCGAGTGAGGTGCTGCCGGTGTGGGCTAGGCCGGTTTCGGACAACTCCGTGTGTGGCTGGGCGGTTTCGGGCCGCCCTGGCTGGGTGGTCTGGGCCGCATCAGATTCGGTGTTGCCGTCGAGGACAGCGGGCGTGGCCAAGGTAGGCGAGGGGGCCTGCGGCAGGGGCGGGCCATCGTGCAGTGGCAGGGTGACGACGCCGTCCGCGGGCATGGCCATGTGCGGGCCGGGTGACACAGTCCCGGGCAGCGGCGTTCCCACGTCCGGGCTGAGAGAGAACGTGCTGGGCACCGGTGTCGGCTTGTCCGTGGCTGCCGGAGTGTCCGGCATGGGTGTGGGCGTGGCCGGGTGCTGCCCCCCCGATGGGACGGGGTCGATGACCGGGGCCGACGTGTCGGCTGCGGCCACGGGCGGCAGGCCCGGGGCCGCCGCCGGCACATCCGCACCCGGCGGCACGCCGATAGGCGTGGGACCAGCGGTGAGCGGATCCACCGCGCCCGGTGTGGGCAGAGGTGTTCCCGGCAACGGGGTGCCCGCTTCGGTACCGAGAGTGGAGCTCGGCCCACCGTCCTGACCGAGCACTGCACCAACCCCCGCCACCGCGGCCGCGGTGGCGGGGGTCAGCGGGCCGATTCTGGTGGGGCCATTACCCGAAACGCCACTGCCGGCAGACACGGAGTCGGCATCGCCGCCATAACCCGAGTCCGCATCACCGGACTCACTGCCACTGTCACCGGATTCACTTCCGGTGTCACCGAATTCGCTGCCGGTGTCACCGGATTCGCCGCCATAACCGGAATCCGCATCCCCGTGGCCGGGCGTGCCCCCCACCGGCACAACCGGAACACTGACAGCATCGGGCATGTCGATCGCGGGGATGTCCGGGCCGTCCACAATGCCCACACCATTGACCAGCTCACCGATCTTCTCACCGGCATCGGCGGCGCCCTTATCGACCATGCCGGTGAACCCGCCACCCACCGCGCTGAGCCCCAGATCGTCCATGCTGCCGCCCAGGATCCCCGTCGCGGCCGCGTCGACCACCACCTCCGCCGACGCCTCGGCGGCCCCGTGGAAGAACATCGAGTCCGCGACCTGCGGCCCCAACTTCTTCATGCCCATGAACATGGCACCCATCAGACCACCCGCCGCGCCGCCCATGATGCCACTGACAACCGTGCTCAGCGTGTCCCACACGTGGCGGTTGCCCTCCATGATCTGGATGATCTGCGCCAACGCATCCTGCGCGACTTCCTGGGCACCCTCCTGGAGGGCTTCCACCAGCAGCCGCACCGCCCAACCCAGCTTCTCCAGGATGCGGGCCACCGCGATACGGGCAGCGGTAAAAAACGCGGGAACCAACGGCGCCGTAAACGGGCTGACCAACGCCCAGACGATCGACGCCGCGAAAAACGCGATCTCGATCATCATCGAATAAACGCCCAACTCCACGTTCAACGCAAGATCGAGCAAAGCGGCCGACTGCTGCCTGGCCAGAGCCACCAGCTGCGGCACCGCAGCGACCAACTCATCAACACGCTTACGGAACGCACGACCGGCACCACCACCGATACTCCGCTCCGCCACAGCCGCCAGCGACCCCAGAGACCGCCCCAACTCCTCCAGCGTCACACCACTATCACGCCAGCTCTCCGCCAACGCACGCGCCGCCGCCACATCAACCCGCGGAGCCTTCTGCCCCGCCACCAAAACCCACAACCAGTCAAACGCCGGATCAAACTCGATATCCACCACTCAACCCCCATCCCACACTCGACCCGCCCGCAACCACACGCCGGCGCGATCACAGACACAGACGCAGGACACAGACCGAGAACATTCCAGTGGCACACACCGACCAAAACCCCGACCCTACGGCCTTTTACCCGGGACGTGACGCCCGTGACGGACCCGGCGGCAACTCCTCACCCGTGACACTACGCATAGGTGTCAGCGGCTGATAACCCTCGCGTGTGGGACCGGGAACGCCGGCCGGGTCCGGTGATTCGTTCAGGCCCAACGCGTTCTTACCGAGATACTCGGCATTGTCCTCAGTCGCGACACAAAAAGCCGCGAACTGACGAAGACTCTCACACATCTGCCCCACAGCCCCCGCCAGACCAGACCGAACAACCTTCACCGACACTCAGCCAGACACACCAACACAAGTAAAACCAAGTGCGGTTACATCACCCAACACAACCAGCCCGATGCGACGTCTTAGGTGAAACCAAAACTGCCCGGCCACACCCAAGAATTGAGGTGCAGCCTGGCCCCCGGACTGTCCGATGGACGGTGCACCGTCCTTGCTGAACCGGGATGTTCCGGGGCGCGGACTTTCCTCTACCGCGACCAGCGGCACACGCAGGTGCTCGACGCCGTACTCGACGCTGCCGACGACGGCGTCGTCGAGCACCTCGCCTGCGCTGCGGATCACGAAAAGGTCGCCAAGTGCGCCGCCAGAGACCGCCTCGGGCCCGACACGTGAGTCAGCGCATGCGATGACACATGCGAACGGATGCCGCTCCGCTACCAAAGACTGCCGCCCATCGGCCGTCTGGTGCGGGTAAGTCGCCCTTCCCTCGACGAAGCGCGCGTTGCCATCCAGCAGCTGCCGCCACGCTGTTTCGGCACCCGCCAACTCGACCGGCGCGGTTGACGTCACCGGCACCTGCCTTGGCGCACAAGCCGACATCCCGACCGCGGCGACCGTGGACGCACCACTCAGGCGCAACAGGTTCCGGCGGGTGAACGATGATCTGCTCAGCTGCACGGAACCCTGAATACTCTACGGACGAAGGGGTTTTCATCCCTGACCACGAAATCTGGCCGAGCGGTCAGTGTTGAGAGCACCATTGTGCCAACGAGAACGGAATAACGAGACAAATCACGCATTTCCAGCAAGTGGATACAGTGCCCATGCAGCTGCCCCCTCAGCCAAAGCAGACCTCCTATCCGACTCTCCGCGCGAGCTGGTCCCCAAAGGCAGGCGCGTCCAACCCCCCAGCAGCGCCTCCACCCCGGAGATCGCCCGGTCGACGAGGTGCTCCAGGAGCTGGCACATGAAGTGCTGCCGCACTTGACCACCACTCCCGAACCCGCCCTCACCAGCCGAGGCACCTGACCTTGCCTACCGGGAAGTCACCGACCGCAGCTCCAACGTGCAGTTCGGCGAAATGCGCGGACGGACGCACGGTTGTCGAGCAGACACCGACCGAAGCCCAGCTGCGGTATGGGAATCCGATTGTTCAGGCGATGTTCGAAGCAGGTGTCGTGCTTCCGGGGTGGCGGTCACCCACGACCCCGGAGCGAGATCAAGGAATGAGGGTGGGAGCAACGCCGCCGTCGACCCGCAGGGCCGCACCTGTCGTAGCTGACGCATGCTCGGAGGCGACATAGACAGCGAGGGCGGCTACCTCGTGGGGCCGGATGAGGCGGCCGAGCAGCGAGGTGGGCCGCTCCTGCCGAATGAACGCGGTCTCCGCCTCTTCGAAGGAGCCGCCCGGACCGACGCGGTCGGCGATGAATTCCTCCACGCCGGGCGTCAGGGTCGGGCCGGGCAGGATCGAGTTGACCGTCACGCCGGACCCCTTGAGCTCCTGGGCCATTCCGCGGGAGACCGCCAGCTGCGCGGTCTTGGTCATGCCGTAGTGCACCATCTCCGTCGGTGTCATCACCGCCGACTCGCTGCTGACGAACAGCACTCGACCCCAGCCGCGCTTGGCCATGCGCGGTGCGTAGTGACGTGCCAGGCGCACGCCGCTGAGGACGTTGACGTCGAAGAAACGCCGCCATTCGTCGTCGGTGATCTCGAAGACCGGGGTGGCCGCGAAGATGCCGGCGTTGTTGACCAGGACATCGCAGTCGGGCACGGCGTCGATGAGCTTCCGCGCGCCCTCAGCGGTGGACACGTCCGCAGCCACGGACCGCACGGATTCCGCCGCGGCTCCGGCTTCCTCAGCCACTTGGCGGGCGGCTTCGACCGTGCGCGATTCTTCCCTGCCGTTGACCACCACAGTGGCGCCGGCGCGGGCCGCCGCCACCGCGATGGCCCGCCCGATACCTGCGGTGGAGCCCGTGACGACGGCGGTGCGGCTGGACAGGTCGATCTGCATGATTGCTCCTTCATCTACGGCCCCGGGACGCCCCGCGCGTTGCTGCTGCGCTCCTGCGGGGAAATACTAATTGCAAACGCGTTATAAGAACAAACGCTTTATATAGGCCGAGCGGAATAAGGTATGTGGCAGCGACCACAAGTGCCTCCGACCGGCGTCGCGACACTTGGCCACCGGTCCGGCTGACCGCCCCGTTTCCAGAGCGGCTGCAGGGCGGGTACGACTTCGGTGTTCGCGAGTTCTCACTGCTCGGCGTGCCAGCCGACAGGTCGAGCCCAGGCACGGCCGCAGGGCATAGGACGCTGACAGCCTAAGGCTGGTCGGCTACCAGTCGACCATCGCGAGCCTAGGCGGCACGGGGAGGCGCCCGCGCGGGACGTCGAAGGGACGATGTCGTAGCGGCGGCTTGCTACCTCGCGGAACAGCCTGAGATCGACACTGCGTGGCTGAACATCTTGGGCACGAGCCGGGCTCGTAGTCCGCTCGTCTTGCGTTGGCGCGCGACACGTCGCGGTGGCACCGCGCCATCCTCGTCATGGGTCCTCTACAACCAAGCTCTGCTGATCGAGGTCGAACACGCACGCCGCCTCGGCACCCTGCTGCCACCGCGTGCCGAGGTCGGGTCGAGTGACGTTGCGGCGGACCCGCAACGACAGCCCTGAGCAGGCTGGGCGCAGTCACCACGCCGTTGGTACCCGGTATCGGACACGACCACGACCGCGCCGGAAAGCCGTGAGTCGGACTGTGGCCCGAGACTACCCACTTCTTCAGCGAAGACCCGACGAGAACTCAAGGAGCGACTCGTCAGGAGCTCCCTGCAACGAGCGGGCCAAGGCCGGTGCTTCGTCGTTGATGTCAGTCCGTTGCGCGATCGGCAGGGGCGTCGGCCGGGATGGCGTTGGCGGCCACAACACGCGAGAAGAACCGGGCGCTGTCTTTGATCGTGCGCTGCTGGGTGTCGAAGTCGACGTGAATCAACCCGAAGCGTTGCGAATACCCCATCGCCCACTCGAAGTTATCCAGCAATGACCAGGCGAGGTAGCCGCGCACGTCTGCACCTTGCTCGATCGCCCGGTGGACGGCGCGGAGGTGCTCGGCGAAGTAGCGGATCCGTTCGCCGTCTCGGATCCGGCCATCACAGTCAATAGTGTTTGGGAAGGCTGCGCCGTTCTCCGCCACCACGAGCGGAACGTGTGGGCAGTGCCGGTACAGCCACAGCAACAGATCAGTCAGCGATTCTGGCGTCTGCTCCCAACCAGACGAAGTGAGTGGGCTGCGCGGTGGAAGCACGTTGAATCCCCGCAAGCCTGGAAGGCCGCAGTTGCTCGGTTCGGTTGGATCCGGCGCCGGCACCACCCGAGTCAGCGCGTAGTAGTTCACCCCAAGCCAGTCCAGCGGGGCGGCAATCTCCTTCATGTCGTCGTCATGGACTGCGGGTTCCAGAGCCTGGAGGTGAGCGACATCGCCGAGCACATCCTCGGGGTAGCCGCGACCCAGCACCGGATCGAGGAACACCCTGTTGTGCATACCATCGAACTTGCGCGCTGCCTCGCGATGGGGCTCGTCGTCCACATCAGTCAGGGCCGGCGAGAAGTTCAGCACGATGGAGAATCGTTGGCCGGGGCGTGCGGCTGTCCGCAACGCGGCCATTCCCCATCCATGGGCTAGCAGGAGGTGGTGCGCCGCGACTAGTAGTACTTCGTTAAGTTTGTCTTCGTTTGGGGAGTTTTCTTTGGCATGTGGGGCAAACGTCGGTCCAGCACGGTAAGACGCTCTGGAGCAGAGTCAGGGTCTGGTAGAAGGTCAGGCCGGCGTGGGGGCTTTTGGGTCCACACAAAGTCTGACGCGACAATGCCCAGTCCCAGCGGGCCGTTCGGAAGTCATCAGAAAGGGGCCGCGGCCGGTCGGAACCCCTGGTCGGAATGGGCTCTGTGTTGGTGATCAGCAGCCTGGCTAAGGTGTGCTGGTCCGCGTAGTGATCTTGCTGGGGTGTTGGGTTGGCGTCGATCGATCACACGGCTTACCCGCGTTTCAAGGGTGCGGTGGCGGTGCAGGAGCTGGCCGAGGCGCTCACGCCAACGGCGGATGGGATCACGTGGGCGCGTGGTAAGCCCCAGCATGGGCAGCATCTGCTGGCACTGTTGGTCCAGCTGCAGTGCTATCAGCGGCTGAGCTATTTCGCCAAGCACGCCAACGTCTCGGCCGCGGTCGTCGACCACGTACGTGGCGTGCTGGTGGAGCTGCCGGAGACGGTAGTCGCGGAGACGGACGCGGATCGCACGGCCAAGCGCACCGGCAGTTCGTGCGCTAGCGGCTGGGCGTGAAGTACGAGGCGGTGCGGGTGCGCGAGGTCGCCGAGCAGGCCATTCGCGCTGCGGTATAGACCAAAGACAACCCCGCCGACCTGATCACGTCACGCTGGAGGAACTGGTTCGGCAGCGTTGTGAACTGCCCGGTTACACGGAGCCTGGACTCGACGGCACCAGCATCCAGGCGGAGGCCAACGGCGGGTTCTTCGCGATGATCACCGCCCGGCCGGTCACGGCCTTACCAGTCGGCAACGGCACGACAGTGAGCACCACTTAAAGGCTTTCGGCCCTCGTCCTGGACCTCGGCATCCCGACCATCGCCGGCCGAGCCGCCGCGATCCGCCAGCACGTCCTGGAGATGCCCGTCCCCGTGGTCGCCGACGCCCTCGGCTACCACACCGCCCCCGGCTCGCCGCCCGATCCGGAGGACCGTGGCACCGATACCCCCGGCGACCACACACGGTCACCAGCAAGCCCACCGACACAGCGAACTCACGACAGTTGATTACGCAAGCTCACCAGTCCGCAAGGCCCTCATGTGAGTGAGCAGGCGACGGGACGGTCGAGCGCCACGGGCAGGCTCTGCGGTACGGCGATCTTCATGCCTGGGGTCCAGGGAACCTGCTCCAGGGGGCACGAAAGCCGCATACGCGGAAAGCTGTTGAGGAGAGCGGGAAAGGCCGTCTTCCCCTCCAACCGGCCGAGAGACGCTCCCAGGCAGTAGTGGATGCCTTTGCCGAATCCGAGATGGTGGTTGTCGCGGCGGCGGATATCGAACCGTTCGGGGTGCGGGAAGACGGCCGGATCGTGGTTGGCAGCAACAACCGAGACCAGCACCATGTCTCCGCGCCGCAGGGTGTGCCCGTGCATCTTCAGGTCTTCATGCACCCAGCGGGGGGTGGTCAGGGTGCTGGGCGGGCGGTATCGGAGCATCTCGTCGATAGCGGAGTCGGTCAGTTCCGGCTTTTCGCGCAGCAGGTCCATCTGATCAGGGTGCTGGAGAAGGAGGAGGGCGCCGTTGGTCAGCAGGCCCTCGGTCGCCGCGACGCCGGCGCGGATGATGATGGAGACCATCGCCAGGATCTCCTCTGTGGTGAGCGGGCCTTCGGAGTCTTCGGTGGAGAGCCAGTCACCGAGGAGCCCTTCCTCAGGACGTGCCCGTATTTCCTGGATCAGCTCCTTGACCAGGACCAAAAGGTCCTTTATCGACTGTTTGACGTCGTCGGTCACCGGGCCGATGTCCCTTGCCGTGATGTGGTTCGCGTACTCGATCATGAGTGGCTGGTAGTGCGAGGACCTGAGGAGGAGACGGCACACGGCGAGCGAAGGGATATGGGAGGCGAAGGAAGGGACCAGGTCTACCGGTCCGGACCGCGGAAATTGCGCGATGGTGTCGTTGACGATTGTTTGGACGTCCTCACGCCATCCTTCGACCCGGTGAGGCGCGAAGAGCGGGGCGAAGCAGGCGCGCAGGCGGGTGTGCTCGGGCGGGTCGGTCTTGGACAGGTGCCGCATCATCAGTTCCTCCTCGAGGGAGGAGCAGGTTCGCGCGATCTCCTCGGCGGAGAGTACGGAGCGCTCGTCCTTGCGGAAACGTGGGTCCTTGAAGACCGCGTTGGCGTCTTTCCATCGTGTGATGAGCCAGGCCGTCTCGCCGTCGGGCACGGCGATCCTGGCGACGGGGTGGTCGGCCCGCAGCGGTCCAAGGATCCGTTCAGGATCACACTTGAACTCAGGGCTGGCCAGGTTGACTTCGATAATCTCGGCCATTCGAACCTACTCCTCGGCGAGTGGGCGTACGACGGGGCTGTGGGGGTGTGCCTCTTCCTCCTGCGGGTCCAGGCGGGGGACGAGGCAGATAGGCCGCAGGTCCGGGGAGCGGCTCCACTCCGCGTGCCAGTGGATCCAGCCGCTCAGGAACGATCCGGTGGCCTCGCAGCCGCGTCGCAGGGGCTCGGCGTGCTGGGGGAAGAAGTCCAGCAGCATCCGCTGGCGTTCCTGGGCGCAGCGCAGTTGCGATGTGAGGTGGGCCCATACGTAGTCCACGGCCTGTTGCAGCGTGATGCGGTACTCGTTTTGCACGACGAGCACGAGGTTGTGCGGGTCGGACGTCTCCAGCTCCTTGCGGAGAGAACCCAGGTCTGCGCTGGCGATCGTGCTCTCGGTGACCGCGTCCCGGTACGCACGGTAGATCCGGCTCCCCGTCACGGCCGTCGGCAGCGAGGTGTGCTCGGCCAGGTCGACGAGATCCAGGGAGATGTCCATTGCGACTGTGCGCCTGCGACCCTCCTTGTAGGTCTCCTCGGACAGCGCGGTCCCGTCCCGAAGATTGTCGGCTTCCCAGAGGAAGGACTCGAACCACTCCTCGAGGTGTGCCGCCAACCGGGCCCGCCAGCTTGGCGAGGTCACGGGCAGCAGGCCCCGCCACACCATGGCCGTGAGCTGGGCGAGAGCACCGTGCGAAGGCGGAGTGGGCGCGATATCGGGATCGGCCAGCACACCAAGGAGCTGGTCGATGCTCTTGGACATCAGAGCGCGGTCGGCGATCAGCGAGGGGTGCCCGAAGAAGTCGTCGGCGCAGCCGAGCAGCAGTCTGATGTCGTGTGCGACTGTCAGCTCTTCCAGTCTGGCGGTCGGGTACAAATAGGCGACCAGCTTCGCGTATGCCTCGCCCTGGTACTTCTGGAACACCGGATCACTCGTCGAGTGATACAGCTGCAGGCCGCGTCGGACGTTATGGTCGTCAAGCACGTCCAGGTTCGGGTTTTTACGGAAGGGATATGGGCTGCCCAGCGGCGGAACGACCACTGTGGCACTGGGATTTGTGGTGTGCGCGTCAGGAAGTGGGTTGCGGGACACTGATGCCCTCCTCCTTCGGGTCGCTGTAGCGACCGCTCTCTTCGTGCCATCGGATGAAGCCCGCCTGCCACCTGCCCACCCGGCCGAAGACCTGGTGCAACGCCTCCTTGTGTTCGGGAAAGACGATCTGGATCTGCGGTTCCAGATCGACGAGCTGTTGGGTGTGCAGGGCGTAAAGGTCGGCGACATGGCTGGCAGCGGCTTCCAGGCCGCATCCGTACTGGGTCTTCAGGATGCTGATGAGGTTGGACTGGGCGCTGCCGGCGGATTCCTCCACCCGGTAGGAGATCAGGTCGTTGAAGTAGCACAGGCACTCGACGGCTGTGTTCAGGTAGCGCTGGTAGAGAGGACTGTCGTGGACGTGTTCCGGAATAGCCTGTGGCAAGTCCAGATGGAGCATGTCCATGTAGGTCTGGGATCCGAAGAGATGAAGCCGGTGGTCCCAGAACTCCCCCTCCTCGAACGGGCGGTTGTGTCCCAGCTGGTCCGTCTCCCAGCAGCAGGCGTCAAACCAGGCATTCATGTGCCCGACGAAGCGCCGCCGCCAGGCCGGCTCCGTGCGGGGCACCAGAGCGTGCCACCACGTCTGCACGAGCCGCGCATTGGGATCCTGTGGCACGGCTGGTGTGCCGCGCGTGTCCGGATAGGCGAGCACGTCGGCGTAATGGGCCAGCGCCGACCGGGTACGCGTCACATTTCCCCGGAAGCCAGGCCGGTCGAGATGGTCGTCAATGACGACGACGGACCAGTAGAAGTCGTGGATGATCTCCAGGGTGGCCAGGCTGGCCCAGGGATACGTATAAGCGGTCAGGCTGTCAAACATCTCGCGCCGGAACTTGTTCCGGACGCGTTCGGGCACATCACCGTAGAACCACTCTCCCCGCTGCTGGGAATGCCAGCGCAGTTCAGGATGATGCGGGCTGACCTGTGCGGGGAATCGGCTGGCAACGCGGGCGGGAAGCCGGTGAGACATGGACACGGGCGACTCCGATGACGTGGAACGGACGGCTGTTCAAGCTCCGAACCGCCGGTGGCGATTGCTGTAGGCACGTAAGGCGGCTTCCAGGTCGGTACGGGCGAAGTCAGGCCACAGCGGCGCGCAGAAGTACAGCTCCGCGTAAGCGGCCTGCCACATCATGAACCCGGATGTGCGGAGCTCCCCGGACGGTCGAATCACCAGATCGGGATCCGGAAGGCCGGCCGTGGACAGATAACTGTCCAGTACCTCCTCCGTGACCCTGACGGGCTTTCCAGACTCCACGTCCGCGACCAGTGCGCGCACCGCGCCGACCACGTCCTGGCGCCCCCCGTAGGCGATGGCCAGGTTGACCAGCATCCCCCCGACGTCGGCAGTCTGCCGCTCCGCACGACGCAGCCTGTCTGCCAACCTCGTCGGCAACAGCTCCAGCGAGCCGATCACGCGCAGGTGCCAGCGCCGGGCCGCTACCAGTCTGTCGACCACATCCGCGTCGATCGCATAGAGATCAACCAGTTCGCGCTGCGAGCGCGTCCGGATGTTGTCGTCGGACAACATCCACAGCGTCACAACCTCAATGCCGAACTCCTCGCACCAGCCCAGCACCATCGGTATCTTGCCGAAGCCAGCCCGGTGCCCCTCATATGCCCCTGACTTACCGTTTGCGCGCGCCCAGCGGCGATTGCCGTCCAACACGATCGCCACATGTCGCGGAAGGCGGGCGGGAGAGGCGGATCCACCGTGAACGGGACGAACGGCGGTGGAAGCGTCCTGGCCTTGTCCCACGACGTGGGGTAGAAGATCAAGCGGTACGCATTCCGGTACGGAGCGCATGTCGATCTCGGTAGTGGCGGCAGCCCGTAAGGCATCCCACTGACGTGCGTTGAACGCCCGATCCGGCGGAGCCACCGTCCCCGACCCGCGAACTCCGGTCCCTTGATCCCCTGCACCACCTGATGAGACGCCATCAGCTTCTTCTGCCGTCATCAGCCACACCTCCCCTGGTCCCCTTTCAGGGCTGACCGTAGGTTCGGGAATGCCGGGCTCGCACCACTGCGAACGGCGTCCTGTACGGACGGACCAAAAAACAGGCCCTCATGCACCCCAATGGGCGTCTTCTCACGTAGTGCGACCAATTTCGTGTGGTAAGCACCAGTTCAGAAGCCTAATGAGGCATATCCGCCCGATTTTCGGCCAGTCAACTACCCCGAGAGGCGATGAAGGCAATGGAATCCTGCGCTGAGACCTTCTCCATAGGCGGTGAGCTACCGGTCCGCAGGATCGGCTACGGCGCCATGGGGCTGACCGGTCCGGGCTACTGGTACTACCCGACGGATACGGATGCCGCGTTGGCGGTGCTGCGGCGCGCTGTCGACCTCGGCGTCAACCACATCGACACCGCCGACGCCTACGGCCCCGAGACCAGCGAGCACCTGATCCGCAAGGCCCTGCACCCATACCCCGACGACCTTGTGATCGCCACCAAGGGCGGGGTGACTCGGCAGGGACCGAACCGGGCGGCGCGAGTCGGCCGACCGGAATATCTGCGTCAGTGTGTCGAAATGAGCTTGCGCCGACTGGCCCTCGACCGGATCGATCTGTACTACCTGCACCGCATCGACCCGCAGGTCCCGGTTGCCGACCAGATCGGAGCCCTGAGCGACATGCGAAACGAGGGCAAGATCCGGTTCATCGGCCTGTCCAAGGTGACGCGCAGCCAGATCGAGCGGATCGTGGCCGAGACGCCGATCGCCGCGATTCAAAACCGGTTCAACGCCAACGACGGAGACCGTCAGGTCCTGGACTACTGCACGGACACGGGCACCGCGTTCGTGCCGTATTCCCCGTTTGATCAGGGGAAACTACCGGACGTACCTGGCGAAGATTGGCACCGGTTCACGACCGCGCAACGGACACTGGCCTGGCTGCTGTCCCTGTCGCCCGTGGTGCTGCCGATACCCGGCACTACATCGCTCGATCACCTGGCCGAGAACATGGACGTCTCGTTGCCGGCAAGACGCGGCTGAACCGCTGCACTAGGACTGGGAAGACCGTGGACGGCGTTTCCTCGCGCCCGACGTCGGCTGCTCGCCAGCTCACGCGGATGTATCGATCATCCTGCTGACAGCACACGTCAGCAGGTTAGCGCCGGCGCGTGCAGGGGCCTGACTACCACGGTGGAGCCGGTCTCAGTTCTGCTCTGGTTGTTGTGACCGGGGGGGTGGTGACGGGGCCTGCAAGGCGTCGCCCCCCTTCTTAACCACGATGTGCGGCCGGACAAGACCCCGTCGATCACGGAGAGTCCGGTTCGGCCAGGCAAGTGAGGAGGCTGCGGTGACACTGACGAAGTCCGGTGCGGTCCACGCCACTGCGATGTGGTATCGCGACCAGATGGCCTGGGCCGTCGACAGGACCGAAAACTCCGTTGTGCTGACACTCGGACGCGGCATGGTGGCGTTCGATGTGCCCGCCGACTGGGCTTTCAGGGTGCGGAACCGACTGGAGCGCAACGGTTTCTGCACTCCGGCACTGTTGGTCGGTGCCCGCCTGGTCCGCGCGGTGTTCCTCGCGGAGGCCGATGGTGTCGTGCTGGGCCAGTTTCAGATGCCCGGCGACGTGCGGTACCTGGCGGCGCCCTGCCAGATCGAGCTGCCGCTGTTGCACGTGACGGCCGCGCAAAGCAGAAAATGGTTCTGCGCACCGAATCCCGCCCGCCGGTGGCTCTTCCCGGCCGGTGCCGTGCTCGCCGCGGTCAACGCCGCAACCCCGCCACCGTTCAAGGGCGCACAACCACCGGACGACCGCCGATCGACGCAGCCTGCTCATCGGGTGAGCTCCGATCATCGGCGCGCGAGCGGCCGCGGACACCGACGCGCTGCCTGCCCCGCCTCTTAGAGGGCATCTGATCTAGATTTGGGCGGTGATGTTCGATTTGGGTCGTTCGATTCGCCAGGTTCGGGTGGATTCATCGGCCAGGGTGCGGCTCATTATGTTAGTCATCGCCCAGTGGACCATCGTGCGCGAACGCTGGGGCAGCGCCTCGTAGTCGCGTACGAGCCGGCGGTGCAGCATCAGCCAACCTAGCGTGCGCTCTACCACCCATCGACGGGGTAACACGTGGAATCCCTTGGCGGTAGGGCGTTTGACGACTTCAACTTGGACGCCCTGCTGGGCTCCGTGGCGGATGACCGTGTTGTTGTAGCCGCCATCCACCCATGCCATGGACACGCTCGGATGTGCAATGGCGAGTTGATCCAGAACCTCTTGCCCACCAACGGAATCCTGTACCGATGCCGCAGTCACGATCACCACCAGCAGCAGACCCAACACGTCGGTAGCGATGTGCCGCTTACGGCCCTTGATCTTCTTACCCCCATCGATTCCTTGACTGGATTCACTGACATTGCACGAGGTTTTCACGCTCTGCGAGTCGATAATCGCTGCTGTCGGAGCCGCCGCACGACCTCTTGCCACGCGGACCCGATCACGCAGCAAGTCATGCAACGCCTCGGTCGTGCCATCGACCTCCCACTTGGCGTAGTAGTCATACACCGTCTTGCAGGGCGGGAAGTCGTGCGGTAAGTACTCCCAGGCGATCCCGGTCCGGCACACATACATGATCGCGTTCACGATCTCCCGCAAGTCATGCACCCGCGCCGTGGTTCCCGGCCCGCGCCGTGCGGCACGCCATGCCGTCAAGGTCGGCTCGATCAACGCCCACTGGGCATCGGACAGGTCGCTGCGATACGCACGCCGGGAAATCACAAGTTGATCAAAGTATCACCGCCACCTGAAACGGACAGATCACCACGAACCAAGATCAGATGCCCTCTAAGGGCGTGTCTCATTTCGCGAGTTTCTTGTAGCAGGTGAGGGCGGCGGCGAGGGTGAGGAAGGCGCAGAAGTGGTTGGCATAGCGCTCGTAGCGGATG
>NZ_JBFAKG010000142.1:0-19046 GCF_040655595.1 Saccharopolyspora sp. NPDC050389 | reverse complement strand
GCCCGATCCCGACGAACCGGCACACCCTGCTTGATCACCGACACAGTCAGTCATGATCACACACGACCGTCACCCTAGATCACGAACGTCAGTAAGCCTCGTTTATCGCCCGCGTCAGACACCTTTACGCATTCATTTCAGATACCATCAGACTGCATCTCACCTGCAAAAACAGTTCAAGAATTCGAAGTTTTCGCTGAACACGAATAGAATTTTCACTGTGGACGTCGCTTCGCTTGCCGAGTCAGCATCTGTTCACCCCGAAACGATGCACCGGTGATCGATGCGCGCCGCTCGCGGCCGACGTCGGCACCGGCGGACAGCGAGGAGACTCGACGTGAACCTGCGCAGCAAGCCCGCCGCAGCCGCTGTTCTCGGCGGCTTGTCCGTCATTGGCACCCTGCTGGCCCCGCAGGCCGCCTTCGCCCATGGTGACATGCAGGCACCGGCCGGGCGCGCCTACACCTGCTTCCTCGAGGGCGCCGAGAGCCCGGACTCCGAGGGCTGCAAGGGAGTCGTGGCCGAGAACGGCTCCGCCCCGATCTACGACTGGATGAGCAACCGGATCGGCGACGCCAACGGCAGGCACCAAGAACTGATCCCGGACGGGAAGCTCTGCAGCGCCAACAATCCGATGTACTCCGGTTTCGACGCCCCGGCCACGGCGTGGCCGACCACTCAACTGCAGACCGGCGACGTCAACCTCGAGTTCAAGGCCACCGCCAAGCACCAGGGCGGATTCCAGGTCTTCATCACCAAGGATGGCTGGGATTCGTCGAAGCCACTGGCGTGGGGCGACCTCGTGAAGGTCGCGGACGTCGACAGCCCGCCGGAAACCGCGGAAGGCTACTCGATCGCCGCGAAGATCCCCGAGGGCAAAACAGGTCAGCACGTGCTCTACACGATCTGGCAGCGCACTGACAGCCCCGAAGCCTTGTACTCCTGCTCCGACGTGGTCTTCGGCCAACAGGGAACCGCCCAAACCGGTGCGCTTGAGGCGCAGCGACCCGCAGCCACGACTTCGGCCACACACCAACACGGCACCCATGAGACCGGGCAATCCGCTGCGCCGTCTTTCTGGGATCGCGTGATGGGCTGGTTCGCCTGAGCTGCTCCCCCTGCGCGAGCATGGGAACCTTCCTGTCAAAAGGTGACAGGAAGGTTCCCATGCTCCAGGTCAGGACGAGCCGATGCCAGTGAGGGCGCGGACTTCCATCTCCGCGGTTCGCTTCTCGCTCACTTGGCCGCCTCCGAGCAGCGTGCCGATGTAGCCGCACAGGAACGAGATCGGGATCGACACGATCCCGGGGTTGCTCAGCGGGAACCACGCGAAGTCCGCACTCGGCAGGATCGAGTCCGGCGACCCCGAGACCACCGGCGAGAAGATGACCAGCACCAGGCACGAGCCCAGCCCGCCATAGATCCCCCACAACGTGCCGCGGGTGTTGAAACGCCGCCAGAACAGCGAGAACAGCAGCGTCGACAGGTTCGCCGAAGCCGCGAACGCGAACGCGAGCGCCACCAGGAACGCGATGTTCTGCCCGTTGACGAGGATGCCGCCGAGGATCGACGCGGCGCCGATCACGAGCGCCGTCAGGCGGGCGACCCGAACCTCCGAGTCAGGATCCGCCTTGCCGCGCTTGACGATGTTGGCGTAGACGTCGTGGGCGAAGGACGCGGACGCGGTCAGCGTCAGCCCGGCGACAACGGCGAGGATGGTCGCGAAAGCGACCGCTGCGACGACGCCCAGCAACATCGTGCCTCCGACGCGGTAGGCCAGCAGCGGCGCGGCGGAGTTCTCGCCGCCGGGAGCTGCGAGGATCGCCTCGGTGCCGTTGACCGCCCCTGCCCCGTACCCGATCACGAGCGTGCACAGGTAGAACAACGCCATCGTGCAAGTCGCCCAGACCACGGAACGCCGGGCCTGCAGCGCGTTGGGCACGGTGTAGAACCGCATCAGCACGTGCGGCAGCCCGGCGACGCCCAGCACCAAGGCCAGCGACAGCGACACGAAGTCCAGCTTGGTCACCTCGCTCTGGCCGTACTTCGCGCCGGGCGAGAAGATCTGGTCCCCCAACGGATTCTGCTCCGCCGCGTGCTGCAGCAGCGAGGTCAGGCTGAAGCCGAACTTGCCCATCAGGAACAGGGTCATCATGGCCGCGCACAGCATGAGCATGCCCGCCTTGATGATCTGCACCCAGGTGGTTCCCTTCATGCCGCCGACCAGCACGTAGACGATCATCACCAGGCCCACGCCACCGATCACCAGCGCCTGACCGCCCGAGCTGTGCACATCGAGCAGCAGCGCCACCAGGCTGCCCGCGCCGGCCATCTGGGCGATCATGTAGACGAAGGAAATCACCAATGTGGACACTGCGGCGGCCGCGCGGACCGGGCGTTGCCGCATCCGGAAGCTCAGCACGTCGCCCATCGTGAAACGGCCGGTGTTGCGCAGGAGCTCGGCGACCAGCAGCAGGTTGATCAGCCAGCCCACGAGGAAGCCGATCGAGTAGAGGAAGCCGTCGTAGCCGTGCACCGCGATCGCCCCGGCGATCCCGAGGAACGACGCCGCCGACAGGAAGTCACCGGACAACGCGATGCCGTTCTGCGAACCGGTGAACCGGCCACCGGCAGCGAAGTAGTCGGTGGCCGTGCCGGAGCTGCTCACGCGGTAGACCATGTACAGGGTGATCAGCACGAACACCCCGAAGATGCTCATGTTGAGCACCGGGTTGGCGTCGATCATCGAGGGTCCTCCCCGGTCGCGTCCCGGTACAGCGCCACGGCTCGCGGGTCGATCTGGCGAGCCGCGTACTTGAGGTAGAGGGCGGTGATCAGGATCGTGGTCGCGAACTGACCGATACCCATGACCAGGCCGACGTTGACCTCGCCGACGAGGCGAATGCTCATGAACTCCGGCAGGTAGGCGGCGATGACGACGTATCCGAGGTACCAGAGGAGGAACACCGCGGTCATCGGGAAGACGAAGCGGCGCAGCCGGGCGCGCAGGTCGAGGAATTCGGGACTTCGCGCGATGGCGGTGTAGTCCGGTGCCGGCCGGTGGGCCCGGGCTGCCGGCTTGTCGATCTGGCCGAAGGTGGCCATCGGTGCGGGCCCGCCTCCGGGCGTTCGCGGCGGTGGGGGCTGGGTTGCGTTGGGCATGCGTCCTTCCAAGCAGTCGAACTGCATCGACGTGGTTCGGTCGATGCTTCGGAGTTCCCCAGTACTCCGTGGCCGACGCCCTGGTTCGCTTCGATCCGGCGTTATCGAGAGTTCGCGAATCCAGGGCGTCGGCGAACCGCGCTGCCTGCGCTGCCAACCGATTCGGAAGTCTAGCCAGCGAACAGCGCCGCACCGACCCGCGCAGCGACACAGCACACACATTGATGAATTCGCCGATCACGGTATGTGGTCGATTCGATGTGTCGATCCCGCGTCCGAAGATCGCCGAAACCACCCGCCGCAAGCCGAAAAGCCCTGAATCACAGCGAGTTTCAGCAGGTCAACAAGACACTCGATGCGCAGGCCGGGCAAGCCGTAGATACCTCGGCGAGGCTCCCCGGCGAAAAAGTCATTCGTAGCTCCAACATCTACCTATCGGGCGACAAAAGCGCATGTCGAGATCGCCAAGACGAACACGATCAGTGTTTGCGATTCTCAAGATCCGGCACCAGCTCGGGGAAAATGATCTCCACTCGCGCCGAATTCGCAGGTCAGCCAACTGAATTCGAGAACCGAAGGAGATCATTTCGTTGCGGTAGGGTTCTCAAAACCGACACCCGGCGACGACAAATCCGGTGCGGCCGCGATCACCCCCGACATCGCAGGCTCCGGACGCCGGTATCGACGACAGCACCGGCCACCGGCGAAACCCGGCCGCACGCAGCGCCGCCAGCCCTGCAAGAACCTGCCGCGCACACCACAGACGGGCCCAGGCTGCCCACCACATGAACGCGCCGTCGGTGAATATCTCGACCGCGCGGGAAAGGACTGCGTCGTGAGCAGCGGACTCGAAAACCCGGCCGCGAACGCGACCCGGGCGTCCAGGTGGTCGCGCACCACGCCGAAGGTCGCCGAGCGGATCACCAAGTGGCGCAACTGGAAACTACCCACCAAAATCGCCGCCGTCGTGCTCGTTCCGGTGATCTTCGCAATGGTGCTCGGCGTGCTGCAGATCCGCAGCCAGATCAACCAGGCCGACGAATACGCCAAGCTGGATCGACTGGTCGCAGCCGGTAGCACGGTGCGCACGGCCACCGACCGCCTGCAGCAGGAACGCAGCAAGGCCGCCGAATTCCTGGTTCGCGGGCCGGTTTCCGCGCCGGAAGTGCAGGAGCGGTTCACCGCCACGGACCGGGCCCTGGACGACATGCGCCAGCTGCTGCGGACCGCCCCGCACAGCGAAGCGGTCCAGTTCGCGCGGCAGGAAACCGACCGGCGCCTCACCGGGCTCGCGCCGATCCGCCAGCAGGTGCTGGGCGGTCACGCGGATCCCGGGGTGACGATCAACACCTACACCGAGCTCGTCGGCGTGCTGATGGCGCTCGACCGCACGCTGATCAGCCAGATCTCGTCGTCACAACTCGTGTCCACGGCCACCACCGCGCACGAACTGGGGCAGATCAGCGAAGAAATGCAGCTCCAGCAGGCCCTGGTGCTCACCGGGCTGACCCGCGGCGGTTTCACCACCGACAACCTGGCCCGGCTCGCGGCCAGCGAGTCCCGTCGCACCTCCGCGGTCAAGGAGTTCCGCGCGGCCGCCACGCCGCAGCAGCGGATGCGCTACGACCAGCTGTACGCGAAGCCCGAGGTCCCGGCGCGGGAAACCTCGGTGCAGCTGGCGATGGCCGAACGCGACAACGCGAAGTCGCGGCTATCCACGGCGCTGGTGTCGGCCTCGGCCTGGAAAGACCAGTCCCGGACGGCTCATGACGAACTCAACGCGCTTCAAAAGCACCTGGACCGGCAGCTGCACGACACCGCGTTCACCCTGCAGGACACCGCGAGCAACATGGCGGGGCTGGAGTCGGTGATCCTGCTGTCGGCTCTGCTGATCGCGGGCGCGATCGTCGTCGTGGTCGCCCGGCACCTGCTCGGGTCGCTGGACATCCTGCGGCGCAGCGCGCTGGACACCGCGAACCACCAGCTGCCGCAGGCGGTCGCCGACATCCGCGCCGGTCACTCCACCCGCCCTCACGTCGAGCAGGTGCCGGTGGAGAGCTACGACGAGATCGGCGATGTGGCGCGGGCCTTCGACGACGTGCACACCCAGGCCGTCAACCTCGCTACCGAGCAGGCCGAACTCCGCCGCAACTACAGCGACTCGTTCATCAACGTGTCGCGGCGCAGCCAGGGCCTGCTGGAGCGACAGCTGCGGCTGTTCGAGCAGCTGGAACGCGACGAGGAAGACCCCGACCAGTTGGCGACGCTGTTCCAGCTGGACCACCTCGCCACCCGGATGCGCCGCAACAACGAGAACCTCATGGTGCTCTCCGGGACGGATCCAGCCCGGCGGTTCACGCAGCCGACCTCGCCCGCCGACCTGATCCGGGCCGCGGTGTCGGAGATCGAGCACTACCCGCGGGTGATCGTGCAGCCGCTGCCGGACGTCAAGATCGTCGGATACGCGGCCAGCGACCTGGTGCGGCTGCTGGCCGAACTCCTCGACAACGCGGCGAACTTCTCCGCGCCGGAAACCCAGGTCGTCGTCTCCGGGCAGCGGCGCGGCGACGGATCGCTGGGCATCGACATCGTCGACCGCGGCATCGGCATGTCCCAGGACGAGATCGCCGCCGTGAACCAGCGACTGGCCGGCAACGAGGAGATCAAGCTGTCGACGTCCCGGCGCATGGGCCTGTTCGTGGTCGGCCGGCTCGCCGCCCGCCACGGCATCCGGGTCGAACTGCGCCCCGGCCCGGAGGCGGCCGGACTGCACGTCGCGGTCGGCCTCGGCCCGGAACTGCTGGTGGACGTCGCACCCCTGGCACCGGCCCAGCGGACCAACGGCATCGTGCCCAACGACCGCACCGCCGACACACTGGTCGAGGAGTTCGACTGGGAGGCGGCTGAACAGGACGCGGCCTGCCAGCGCCAGCTGGTGCGCAACGGCTTCCACCTGTTCCGCTCTCCGACCAACGGCGCGCCGCAGGTGCCGCCCGCCGACGCGTTCAACACCGAAGAGTTCGCCCGGGAGCCCGCGCAGGCCCCCGAACACCGCAACGGCGCGACAGCCCCGACGCCGATCTTCGACGGTCTCGCGTCCGCTTGGTTCCAGGTGGCACCGCACGCCGCCACCCGCCCCGCCATCCAATGGCCCAATCCCCCGGCGGATGGTGACAGCAAGGGAACCTTCCTGTCACCGGCGACAGGAAAGTTCCCTTCCTCTCAGCCTGCCCGGAACAACGGCCACGGTGGCCAGAACGCGTGGACCTTCGCGAATGACCAGGCTCGGCAGCGAGCAGAGGAAGTCGCGACGGCAGAACCCGCCGACTTCACCTCGGCGGGTCTTCCGCTTCGAGTTCCGCAGGCGAACCTCGTGGCGGGCAGCGCCGACACGGATCCGGGTGGGCGCGCGCGCCCACCCCGCGACCCGCACGCCGCCCGCGGCCGGCTGGCGAGCTTCCAGGCTGGTGTTCGGCGTGGCCGCCACCGCCAGCAGCTGACCACGCAAAACGGCACCGCGCCGATGGGGACGGCACCGCAACCGGACTCGTACCCGCACACCAACAACGGCACCAACGGCACCAACGGCGCCCCGGAATCCGAGCCGCTGCTCGACCAGGAAGCCGCCGACTACACGACTGCCGGGCTGCCCCGGCGAACCCCGAGAGCCCAACTGGTCCCGGGAACGGCCACCGAGCCGGACGTCAAGCCGCGCCGGGACGCGGACGTGATGCGCGGGCGGCTGGCCAGCTTCCAACGCGGTGTCCGCGAAGGCAAGCACAGCCTCCGCGACTCGCACTCGGCCGACTAGCGCCCGTGACAACCCGAATCAGTGCAGAGGACAGGAGGGCCGATGAACGCCCACAATTCCCAACCGAGCCAGTTCGGCTGGCTGGTCACGGACTTCACCGAACGAGTTCCGGGCGTCGCGCACGCCGTGGTCGTCTCAGCCGACGGGCTGCTGCTGACCGCATCCGCGAAACTGCCAACCGACCGGGCCGACCAACTCGCAGCGGTCGCATCGGGGCTGCTCAGCCTCACCCAGGGCGCGGCGCGCTGCTTCGAAGCCGGGACCGTGAACGAGACCGTGGTTGAAATGGAACGCGGCCTCATGCTGCAGATGGCGATCAGCGACGGCTCGTGTCTGACGGTCCTGGCCGCACCGCACTGCGACATGGGACTGATCGCCTACGAGATGGCCTTGTTGGTGGAACGAGTCGGCCAGATCCTGACCCCGGAACTGCGCTCCCAGCTGCAGGGAACGAATCGTGTGATGACCGGCCAGTCGGTGTGAGGACGGCATGAGCACAGGTCCGGACGCGTCCGGGCGGCACCGCTGGGACGACCGAGGGTCTCCCGAAGCTGACGCCATGGCCGAGGTATTCAACCGGTTCACCCTCGACAGTGGCCGTCGCGGGCGACGCCGCAAGCGTGCGCGCGACGAACCAGAGCCGCAGGGCTCTCCACCGCCTGCGGCGGATCCGCCCTGGCCGTCGTCCGAACCGGCTGAAGCGTCGGCCCTGCCGACGCCTGAGGAAGCGAGTCCCCAGGAGGCCGAACCCTCGGCGACCTACATCCGGCCGTATGCCTGGACCGGCGGTCGCACCCGATCGAATCACCGCCTGGAACTGGAAACCCTGGTGTCCACGAGCGAGTTGTGCCACCCGGCTCGGCTACAGCGGCTCGAACACCATTCCATCGCCGAACTGTGCCGTCACCCGCGTTCGGTAGCCGAGATCGCCGCGCTGCTCGACGTTCCGCTCGGCGTGGCGAAGGTCCTGCTCGGCGACATGGCCGACCTCGGTCTCATAACCGTGCACCAGACGGTGAACGAAAACGGCAGCACGTCGCACATGTTGTTGATGGAGAGGGTTCTGAGTGGGCTTCGCCGGCTCTGAACCTCGCAGCGCGGGTCTCGTGGAGCAGCGCGCAAACCGCAGACACCAGCTTGACTCGATAACTGAGGTGGGTAGACATGACCCCTGAAACGCGATCCCGAACCGTGCACACCGGGCGGCCCACGACCGCGACCTCGGCGAAGATCGTCGTCGCAGGTGGCTTCGGAGTCGGGAAAACGACATTCGTGGGTTCGGTGTCGGAGATCGTGCCGCTGACCACCGAAGCCGTGATGACCGAGGCCAGCAAGGGCATCGACGACCTGCACTCCACTCCGAACAAGAACACCACGACGGTCGCCATGGACTTCGGCCGGTTGTCGCTGGATTCCGATCTGATCCTCTACCTGTTCGGCACGCCCGGCCAGCAGCGCTTCTGGTTCATGTGGGACGACCTGGTCCGGGGCGCGATCGGCGCCGTGGTGCTCGTCGACACCCGGCGCCTCGCGGACTGCTTCTCGGCCATCGACTTCTTCGAAGACCGGCAACTGCCCTACATCGTGGGGCTCAACTGCTTCGACGGAACCTTGCTCCACCGGGTCGAGGCGGTGCGCGAGGCCATCGCGATTCCGGCCGACGTCCCGATCGTGACCTGCGACGCGCGAAACCGCGAATCCACCAAGCAAGCGCTGATCAGGTTGGTCGAGTACGCCATGCAGTGGTGGATTCGCCGCACCGCTTAGTCGGTTGCAGCAAGGGAACCTTCCTGTCATCTCCGGCAGGAAAGTCCCCTTCCACGCGCCTACCTGTCGCCCGGTAGCCCGCCGTTCGGCGAGTTGTAGGGGTTCTGCTGCTGGAACAACGCATCGTCGGCTGTTTCGGCGGCCTTGTCCTTTTCGCTGCCCAAGGTCACCTCAACCTGCCGCTGGTTGCCGCCGGCGGAGTCCGCCACCGTGAGGTTGATCTTCGCGCCGGGCGCGTTGGAGCTGATCTGGGCTACCAGGTCCGAGAAGCTGCTGACAGCCCGGTTGCCGACCTTGACGATCGTCTCCCCCGCCTTGAGTCCTGCCTGGTCCGCGGCAGAACCGGGGACGACGGAGCTGATGGTGGCCGCGCCCGACTGGCCGCTGGTGCCGGTGACACCGAGTTGGGGCTTCGTCGCCACTCCACTGCTGATGAGCTCGTTCGCGACGCGGCTGGCCGTGTCGATGGGGATCGCGAATCCCAATCCGATGTTCCCCGAAGCCTTGCTGTTGGACACGATGCTGGTGTTGATGCCGATCACCTGACCGTCCAGGTTCACCAGCGGGCCACCCGAGTTGCCGGAGTTGATCGACGCATCGGTCTGAATGCCGTTGTAGATGACGGGCTGGCCGTTTTCGCCCTGCACATCGACTGTTCGGTTCAGCGCGCTGACGATGCCTGAGGTCACCGTTCCCTCGAGCCCCAGCGGGGAGCCGATGGCGACGACGGACTGCCCGACCGCCAGCGTTGAAGACTTGCCGAGCTCCGCCGGTGTGAGCCCGTTGACGCCGTTGAGTTTGATCACCGCCAGGTCGTAAGAGGGCGAGGTGCCCACGATGCTCGCGGTCCGCGTTGTCCCGTCGGGCAGGGTGACCGTGATCTCGCCGCCTGAGCCGATCACGTGGTTGTTGGTCAACACATATCCGTCCGGGCTCAGCACCACGCCGGTCCCTTCCGAACCGCTTCGGCTACCGCGAACAGTGATGTCCACTGTGCTCGATGACGCCTTGCCCGCCGCGAACTGCACGGTGCCGGTCTGGGCGTTGATCTGGGTGCCGGTGACAGGATCGTGCTGCGTAATCGCGGAGTTGGTGCCTGGACCGTCGGCAATGAGCATTCCGCCGCCGACCCCGACACCACCTCCGATCACTCCGGCGACCAGCGCGGCCGCAACCACGCCTTTCCAACGCCGTGGTTCCCCGACTACGGGGTTGGCCGGATAGGTGCTTGCGGCGCCGGGCAACGGCCCGGGCGCAGGGCCGAAAGATGCAGTGGGAGCGGTTTCCGGCCCCGGCGTGTGCTGCGTGCCATCTCCGTACTCCGGCGATCCGCCGGAACCAGCTGCTGTCATGCCGTCAACAGTGCCGCGCAAAGCTGAGAACTACCTTGGCGCCAGCTGTTGACTTCGTCGGAAACCATCCCGGCGCCCCAGTCCAGAAATGGGAAGCATGGGAACCTTCCTTTCATCGGGTGACAGGAAAGTTCCCATGCTCAGGGCGTCGAACCGCGCGGGGGAATGGGCGAGCCCGACACAGCACCGAAGGTGGACGAAATCGAAAGCCCTGGCCTCGGTGTGCTGGATAGTGCTCGGCATGCGCACAACGATCACCACGAACTCAGTCATGCCGTCCACCGGTCGGCGGGTTTTTCGCGTTGTCGAACTGGAGAAGCTCGGAATCTCGCAGTCGACGTCGTATCGACGGGCCCGCCCAGGCGGCCCATGGACGCGGCTCGCCCCCGGTGTTCTGCTCGTCGTACCTGGGCCGCCGACGATCAAAGATCGCATCAACGCGGCATTGCTGCGTGCCGGGCCCGGCGCGATGATCACCGGTCTCCAGGCTGCCCGCCTTCTCGGGCTGGAATCTCCTCCGGAGGAGGCGGATATCCACGTCCTGATCCCGCACAGCCGAAAGATCCAGAGCTATCCCGGAACGAACTTCGAGCGCACCACCCGGCTGCCAGAACCCGTTTACGTCGACGGCATTCCGGTCGCACCACCGGTGCGGGCGGTCATGGACGGCGCCCGCACCTGGCAGACCTGGGCCGTGACGGAGGACCTATTGATCGAGGCGATGCAGCGCAAGAACAGCTGTCGGATCGAAGAGCTGATCGTCGAGATGGAGCTCGGCAGCAGGCGAGGAACAGCGGTGCCACGTGCGATTCTTCGCGCATTCAGGGGCACGACCGCGCCGTTCCGCGGGCTTTCGTCACGTGGTGCGCCACCAGCGGGTCATCACGAACGGGAAGCGGCCTGAAGATCCACGGCATTGAGCCTGGGGCTGGTGCTCGACGGGTTTCCGAGGCAGCATGCCAGGCATCGACCGCTGTCGTGGGAGGTGCTGTGGCAAGCGCTGGACGACCACCGGTTCTGGTCACTGCCCGCCGGATCGTCACCATGGCCGACGAGCCGTATGTGAACGCGGCTCGGCCAGCTCTGGCGATCCAGGGCGAGTGGGTTGTCGACGTCGGTGACCTCGGTGACCTGCGCCGCCGCATGCCCGGAGCCGACCTCGTCGACTTCGGGGATGCAACGATCGTTCCCGGCTTCAACGACGCCCACCAGCATCCGACCATGACGGCCGCGAACCAGCGGGGCGTCGATGTGTCCGCGGCCAGGTCTCGCGCTGATCTTCTTGAGAAGCTAAGGGCCCGCGCCCACGACACACCTCCTGGACAGTGGCTGCTCGGCACGCGCTACGACCACGGAAGGTCGACCGGCGGCAAGCCCCTGACTCGCTCGGATCTCGACGAGATCACCGATGCTCACCCGGTGCTTTTGATCAACATCGGTGCGCACTGGGGCGTGCTGAACTCGGCAGGTCTCGCTGCGGCAGGGCTGTCCGATGACAGCGCTCCACCACCTGGTGGCGAGCTCACCAGGGACGCTGCGGGCCACCTCACAGGTGTGGTGCATGAACAGGCGCTGTTCGATCTGGCATACCCGTCGCTCTCGCGAGGGCGTCCGGTACTGCCCGTTCAGGACCTTGAATCCGCGTTGGCGCAGTTGAACAGCGCGCTTCGGGCGCTGAACGCCGCGGGAATCACGAGCGTCGGCGACGCGATGGTAGGCCCGACAGAGCTGTCATTGCTGCAGGAGGCGCATCAACGCGGCGAGCTCACCACGAGGGTCAACGCGCTACTCACCTACCGGCATGTCGACACGTTCCACGCTGCCGGGCTGCGCACTGGTTTCGGCGACAACTGGCTTCGACTCGGAGGCGTTAAGACGTTCGCGGACGGCGCTGTCGCCGGTGGCACTTGCCTGGTCGAGGAGCCTTTCGAAGGCACCGATGATCACGGCATCCAAACGCTGGATACCGACGAACTCAACAACCTGGCGTTTCGCGTGCACGCAGCAGGTTCACGGCTTGCGATCCACGCCAACGGCGACCGGGCGATCAAGCTCGTTCTCAACGCCCTCGAACGGGCGCGAGCGGCACACCCGATGATCAGAACCTCGCACCGGATCGAACACTGCAGCGTGGTGGATGCGGAGATCCTGGCTCGGATGAAAGCCTTGGACGCCATCGCTGTTCCGTTCGGCAGCTATGTGGCGTTCCACGGCGACAAGCTCCTCGACTACTACGGCGCAGACCGGCTGGAGCGGATGTTTGCGCACCGCAGCATGTTGGATGCGGGTATTGCTGTGGCCGGCTCGAGCGATTTCCCTTGTGGCCCCTTCGAGCCCCTGCTCGGGCTTGCCAGCTGCGTCACCCGGCTCTCCATGGCCGGGCGAACTGCGGGGCGAGCCCTTGGGCCGTCGCAGCGGATCAGCGCACGGGAAGCCCTCGCGATCTACACCAGCGGTTCGGCTCACGCGGCTGGAGAGGCCGCATTCAAAGGGCGACTCACGGTTGGGAACCTGGCGGACTTCGTCGTGCTGTCCGACGATCCGGTCGCAGTGGACCCGAAGTACCTAGCAGATATCCACATCCACGAAACCTGGGTCGGTGGCCGGGCGGTGTGGCGCGACGGGGAGGATCAGCCATGACTCTCGACGGAACGGCCTGGGCTACAAAGCTGCCGCCAACGCCGAACGCTGCGTCGTAGCCGGGCGCAGCGCCATGTCCTGATTGGAGAGAGCATGGGAACCTTCCTGTCACCCACGCGTCGAAGGTTCCCTCGTTGAGTCGGATTCAACGGCCGGAGGGATACGTGCTCAAGAAACGAAAGTCGCTGTGGTGGCTGTTGAGTCCTGTCGTGCTCTATTTGCTGGCGCTCCCGCTGTACAACAGGATCGAACCCGTTGTTCTGGGGCTGCCGTTCTTCATGTTCTGGACGTTGTTGGCGACGTTGCTGACACCGGCGTGCGTCTGGCTTGCCGCCCGCAAGGATCCGCTGTGGCGAACCGACCGGCAGCGTGGACCAGGTGATGGCGAATGAGCACCAATGCCGCGGTATCGGTGGGCATCTTCGCCTTGTTCATGCTCGCCGCGGTCGCCCTGGGCTTGCTTTCGCTGCGTGGCCGCGATCGCACGAACCTCGCCGAGTGGTCGGTTGGTGGCCGAAGCCTCGGGGTCGTGTTGATCTTCGTGCTCATGGCGGGCGAAACCTACACGAGCTTCAGCTACCTCGGCGCCGCCGGCTGGTCCTACGACTACGGGATGCCGGTGTTCTATCTGCTGGCATATCTCGCGATCGGCTTCGCCGTCGGATACGTCGTCGGGCCGATCCTGTGGAATTACGCCCACCGCAACAAGCTGCACAACATCACCGACATCACCGCTTACCGCTTCAACTCGCCATGGTTCGGGGCTGCGGTAGCGATCCTCACCACGATGTTCCTGCTGCCGTACATCCAGCTCCAGATCACAGGAATGGGTGTCGTCGTTTCCACGATCAGCTACGGCACGATCAGCCTGGGAACCGGATACGTCATCGCATTCGTGGTGACCGAGGCGTTCATCATCTTCTCCGGCCTGCGCGGTAGTGCCTGGGTGTCCATCCTCAAGGACAGCCTGGTGATCATCACATTGCTGGTCGTTTTCATCTACGTGCCGGTGCACTACTTCGGTGGCCTCGGCCCCATGCTTGATCGGCTCGTTTCGGAACGCCCCGAATGGCTCGTGCTGCCCGGCCACGGCAAGGAGTCCTTGGGCATGCTGTGGTTCGCCACAACGGGCCTGCTCAACGGTGTCGTCTACACGATCTTTCCGACCACTGTGGCCGGTTACCTTGGCGCCAAGAATCCAGGCGTCCTGCGTCGCAACGCGATCATCATGCCCTTCTACCAGGTGTTGCTGTTCGTTCCGATCCTTCTGGGTTTGGCCGCAGTATTCGTCGTTCCGGGGCTTGACGATTCCAATCTGGCGATGTTCAAGCTCGTCGTCGATTCGATGCCAGCTTGGCTCGTCGGTCTCGTCGGGGTCGCCGGCGCATTGTCGTCGATCGTTCCGATGGCGGTCTTCATGCTCGTGATCGGCACGATGTGGGGACGGTCCGTCCTGGGTGTGCATCCCCGAACAGCGCCACACCAGAAGCAGCTGTCCCAACTGGTCACGTTCGTCGTCGGGTTGGTGGCGCTGCTGTTCACGTTCATTTCACCAAGCACCCTGGTGCAGTTGTCGGTCCTCTCGTATCAAGGGCTGGCGCAACTCCTGCCGGTGGTGCTCATCAGCTTGCTTTGGAGACGCATGTCGACCGCGGGGGCCGCATCCGGTCTTGCTGCCGGGGTGGCCGTCGTCGCCTTGCTCGTCATCACTGGCAACGATCCGTGGCTCGGGATCAACGCTGGTCTGCTCGGACTCGCGGCCAACGTCCTGGTCAACGTCGCGGTGACTCTCGCCCGCCCCGCAACCACACCGCCGGAACGGCTCGCCGTGGACGAGCTGTCCGAGGCAACGGCAACTCGGGCCTGACCATCGAGAGCATGGGAACTTTCCTGCCACCGTGACAGGAAAGTTCCCATGCTCTCAGTACGTGATCAGGTGGCGCTGGGGGCGGATTCGGAGATCCCGAACCGGCCGCTGGCGATCGGGTTTCCACCGATGTCGACGGGTCCGGACGGCACCGGTTTTGCCGTCGGGTACCACTTCTTGGCGATCTCCCATGAGGCGTTGATCAGGTCCTCGGCGTGCGCGAAGGAATACGGCGAAAGACCCACCACTGATGGGGCGGGCACGACGTAGAGTTCACAGCGCGTCGCGTTCAACTGCAGGTCGAGCCGTGCCGCGGACACCATCGCCGCACCGAGCGCCGCACCGTTCACTCCGCCGACCGACCGCGGTGGTGTCTTCGGCGGCGGCCAGGTCGCGATCGAACCGATCCCGCGCCTGCGCTGGCTGAACTCGAATGGCTCGGTGCCTCCGCATGGGAGCACGAAAACGCGCTCCGCCCCGCGCTCGACGGCGCGGCTGATGGGCATGAAGGCCGCTGGGCCGCCGTCCACCAGCCAGCGGTCCCCGACCTTCACCGGTGGGAACATGCCGGGAATCGAGCACGAAGCCACCAACGGAGGAAGCGCAGGGCCGCTCTCGAAGTACACCGGATCACCGGTGTCCAGATCCGTTGCGGTCACGGTCACCGGGATCTGCGCGTCTTCCAACCGACGGAACGGCAGGTTGTTGAACAGCCAGCGCGCCAACCCGTGATTTCCCATGACGTGGTTCGACAGCCCGATCTTCCCTGCGAGTATCCGGCTGGGCTGGATCGGGAAAACATCTGTGCGCCGCATCGACGTCCACAGCTCGCGGAGCTTCGCCGCCCCGTGTGGTGTTGGGTCGCCGGCGAGCCATGCGGCGTTCAGCGAGCCGGCAGAGGTCCCGACGAGTAGGTCGGGTTCGATGCCGGCCTCGAACAATGCCGTAACCAGGCCAGCCTGAATCGCCCCGAAAGTGGAGCCACCCGGCAAGACCCAAGCCGTGCGCATCAACAATGTCCCTTCTGCGTTCGTCCTCTTCCGAGGCTAGCCGCGAACACCCGCGGCACACGTCAGGCGTCGCCGGGATCACCTCGACGGCGCTGCCGTTTCACCTCCGCACGCCGCTTCTTACCAGCGAGACGGCGTTGCTGCGAGCCCTTGGTCGGCTTGGTGCGCCGGCGCTTGGGAGCAGGCGGAGCAATGGCCTCGGCGAGCAGTCTGGCCAACCGTTCCCGAGCAGCCTGACGGTTGGCGAGCTGCGCGCGATGTTCGGAGGCCGCGATCGTGAGCACGCCGTCGACGAGGCGGTGGGCGAGGCATTCCATCGCACGTTCCCGCAGAAATTCGGGGATCGACGTCGAGCGCGCGAGGTCGAAGGACAGTTCGACCCGCGAGTCCGTTGTGTTGACGCCTTGCCCACCAGGACCAGAAGACCGCGAGAAGCGCTCGGAGAGCTCGAGCGCAGGGATCGTCCAGCGGCTGGTGACGGGCAAGTCAGCGGGCATACCAATCAGCATGCCTCACAGCGTTTTGACCAGTCCTGCGGCTGCACCCCACCGGCCCGATCCGCCCCGGCTCCCGGTCGGGCTAGCGGATCGAAGGTTGAAGCATGGGAACCTTCCTGTCACTGCTCTGACAGGAAGGTTCCCATGCTTTCAAGCCCAGCCGCGGGTTACCGGGCTGGGCGCCAGCCGGCCACACCGCCGGGCACCGGGGCGTCGGGGGCGTACGGCGTGCGGGTGAAGATGAAGGTGTTCAGGTCGAGGTGGGTGGGCACACCGTCGTCGTTCCTCCCCACGCGCAGGGTCTCGCCCGAGTAGTAGCCGTCCAACCCGGTCCAGGTGCCATCCGGGTTGGCGCGGAATCGGGATGCTCGCCCGCGTCCCTGCCACGGCGAGAGGTCGAGCAGCCCGTCGCGGAGTACCCGCAACACGTAAGGCGTCGGACCCCAGTACCACTGGCCGGTGAGCTCCAGGAGTTGCAGGTTCGCGTCGCCGCGGGGTTCCCACGGGGCCGGGATTCGAGGTTCGTGCTTCGCGAGCAGGTCCAGCAGGTCTGTCGCGAACAGCCCGGTGACGCCCGCTGTGGTGTTGGCCATGAAGATCGCGCTGGTGTTCTCGGCGGGGTCTGCCCAGACGGACGCCAGGAATCCGGGCATCGAGCCGGAATGACCGGCGAGCCGACGTCCGCCGTGCCGCAGCAGTTGCAGCCCGAGCCCGTAGCCGCCCCGCCATTCGGCACCGTCGTCGACCGAGGCCGGCGATCGCATCTCGGCGACCGTGCCCGGGTGCAGCACCTCGCCGCTGTCGCCGGTCACGAAGCGCGCCCACCGGGCCATGTCGTCGAAGGTCGACCACAGCTGGCCCGCAGGGGCCATTGCTCCCGCGTCCTCGGCGGGCTCGGGAAGCACCACGTCCGCCCACGGGTGCACAGCGAATCCTTCGGCGTGCGGCGCGACCGGGCTGAGCGTGGTGCGCTTCATCTCGAGTGGTTCGAGGATTTCGCGCTGCAGCACCTCGCCCCAGGGAGCTCCGCGCAGCCGGGACACCAGTTCTCCCAGCACACCGAAACCGACATTGGAGTAGTGGAAGCCGTGACGAGGCGTCGGGCGCAGCGCGGTTTCGTCGATGCTGGCCACCAGTTCCTCGGCGCTGCCGCCTGGGGTTCGCTCCCACCACTGCCCGGCGGGTTCCGCGGTCAAGCCACTTGATTGCGAAAGGATTTCACCGATGCTTCGCTTGCCGATCGAGGTGCCCGGAATGTAGTCGTCGAGCTTGTCGGCGAGGTCGAGGCGGCCTTCGTCGCGCAAACGCATCACGAGCACCGCAACGAAGGTTTTCGTGATTGAACCGACCCGGTACTGGGTGTCCGTTGTGGAGGGCTGGCCGCCGACCTGCCCACGGCTGTCCACCCAGATCGTCTCACCATCGCGGATCAGCCCTGCGATCAACGAGGGAACACGGCTTTCACTCTGCTCCACGGCCAGACGGCGCAGCAAGGCGCGCTGGGTGGAGGGCAGCAGACTCGTCATGCCCCCATGCTTCCACCTCCGCGAACAGCGGTGTTGAAGCATTCGGCGTCCCTCAACCGGCCGGCGGCTCCACCGCAAGTGACAGGAAGGTTCCCATGCTCTCACCGAAATCCGTCAGCGGCGGGTGCGGCGGTTGACTCCTCTGGAGATCCCGGTCGTCTCCACCTGGAACCGCACCGGGAGCTGCCCGAGCATGACGAGCACCAGGATGAGCAGAGCGAGCACGATCCACCCGCTCCATCCCAGGAGCCCCGTCGACGCGTTGTCGACCGGGTGCCCGGCCATGCTGAAGACCGTGCCCAAACCGGCCGCCGCGTTGAGGAATCCGTGCGCGATGATCGCCGGCCAGACGCTGCGCGATGCAAGCCTGAGCCAGCCCAGCAACGTTCCCACCAGGGTGCAGAAGCACACCATCATGATGAACGCCACCACGATCGGCAGCGTCGGGTAGTTGTAGCCGAGGATCAGAACCGGTGCATGCCAGAGGCCCCACAGCACGCCAGTCGTCAGGAACGCGCCGGGCTGGCCAAGGGGCAGCAGCGCCTGGGTGAGGTAGCCCCGCCAGCCCAGTTCTTCACCGAGCGCGGGGATGACCTGCAGCCAGCCCAGCCCGAAGACCGCAACGATCTGCGTGAGCGCGAGCATCCCGGGCGACGTCTCGGGCTCCGCGCCCACCACGGTGGCACCGAACTGCTCGGCCAGCCCGGAGAAACCCGTCCAGTCGGCCTGGTACACCCCGAGTAGGTAGCCCACCATCAGAGCGAGGGTCGCCACCAGCGGCGGCCCCAGCCAGGCGATCAGCGCGTAGGGCCACCACTTCTTGATACCGCCGGGGTTGGTGATTCCCAGCCCTCGAAGCGCCTTCGGCCGCGGGCTGATCCACTTGGTGACCACCAATGCCGCAACCGCTGGCATGAACATCATGAGGAAGAGGACGAGTGGCGCCCAACTCCACGACAGTCCTTCACCGGTCAACCAGAGCGGCAGGGTCAGCAGCCACGCCGGCAAATAGGCGATTGCGACGAAACTAACAACGCCGCGGACGTCCACTCGGTCCTGGTCAGTGCTCACTTCGCCAGTTTGCCAAACCTCGCTGAGAGCCGGGCCCTGCAGGCAAGGGGGCTCCTCCGGCGAAACGGCAGAGCCCCCGGATGACGGATCACACGCGACAGCTCATCGAGCTCACTCCTTTCGGACGATCGCCCGCAGGATGCGGATCGCGCTCACGACCGAACCGGGTCCCAGCGCGATGCCCAAAATCAGGTACGCCGACCAGTCTCGATCGCCCCACACACCCCAGACGAAAAGCGCGATCGACACTGCTAAGAGCGTGTCTCGTTTGGATCTTGGTGGGGTTTGCGGGCATGATCTTGGTTCGTGGTTGATGAGTTGTCGCGACGGTTGGTGCCCGATG